>DATNMI010000595.1:0-9045 GCA_035602375.1 Nitrospiria bacterium
CTCCGGCCGCGCCTCTCATTTTTCAGAAGGCGCGTGGGGATTGATCAGAGTATTGGATAAAGAGAACAAAACCCTAAAGCCGCTTCCGGGGCATGAAGAGATCCCTCAGTCGGCGAAAGAGGTCTGTCCCTCTGATGCTCCAGTCAAGCAATTCAATGTCTCCGCCATTGATTATGCTCTTAAATTTAATAAAGGAACTCCGAGTTTGATGGAAGTTGATCTTGGACGAAGTCTCTCCACGGCAAACGAAAATGGAAAGATCTATGTCATGGACGATGAGATCAACAAGGTTAAAGGAGGAATGATGTCGCCAAATCCCCTCACCCTTCGGGTAAATGTCGGCGACTGTATTAAAATCAGCCTGACCAACCGGATGGCCAAAGAACATGCCGGACTCCATGCGGATATGCTGGCGTTTGATCCGAAAGAATCCATGGGGATCAATGTCGGAAATAATCCGGGAGATCAAACAATACCGCCGGGAAATCATAGAACGTATACCTTCTACGCCACTCCCGAATATGGTGAAAACGCCACCGCGATTCAGGATTGGGGAAATGTTGTTGAAAATCCCCGGAATGGCCTTTATGGTTCTATCATTATCGGACCTAAGGGTTCCAAATATGTTGATCCCAAAACTGGAGAAGATGTTTCAATGAAAAATTCCTGGCAGGCAGACGTGATCATTGACCGAACGATTCCGGGAAATGAAAACCGGGTGAATTACAGGGATTTTGCTCTGATGTTCCAGGACGAAGATAATTTGATGGGAACCAGTTTTATGCCCTATGCTCAAAAGGTGGCGGGGTTGACCGGTGTGAATTATCGGTCCGAGCCGATGGGGTATTATCTCGACAACGGGTGTGATGTAGGAATGATCTTCCGATGCGTGGCAGACAAAGGGGCCATCAATACCCCTCTTTTGGAAGCGCACGCCGGCGATCCGGTCCTGATTCATGTATTCGGAGCTTTTAACGAACAGGTTGGGGTATTTGCGCTTGATGGTCATGAATGGCCAATTGATAAGTTTCACGGAGCGCATCTCCATAGCTCGTTTGAATTCGGCGGGACCTCCTATCTCAGGTTGGATTTAAGAGGAGGAGCTGGAGGACCTCATCATCTTCCGGGTGATTATGTTTATATGAACCATCGACCAGCTTATATGGATGCCGGGGAGTGGGGCATTTTCCGCGTGCTGCCTGTTGGTGACAAACGGATTCATGCACTGAATCCGGTGGATTCCGATATACGTTCCGCTGAAAAGCCTGCTCCCAAACAAGTTTCACGGGAGATCCATAATCCATAAATTCATCAGACGCTCTCTCCCCGTGGGATCGCTGAGCCAGGGGAGCAGCTGAAAAAAACAGTGGTTGGTTAAACAGGTGATGCAGGGTCAAATCCCTGCATCACCTCCTCTGGAGGGATCCATCCTCTCAATCCGCATACTCCTCTCTCCCTTTGTTTGGGTGCAAGGGAAAAGGTCTGCGGACAGGGAGTGGAGTCCCTCTTTTTTTTGAGATTTCATTTGTCAGTCCATTCTTTGGTATAATCAACATCCTATTAGATTGAGATTAACGGACGATGCCTTCTCAAAAACCTGATTCAAAATTCAAAATGAGCCCTTTGGAAACCAGACCGTGGCGCACCTATGGAATTGGCGTACTGGTAGTCGTCCTCTGTACCGCTCTGGATTGGCCGATTTTCCCGTATGTTTTTCCCGGGAACATGGTCATTGTTTATCTTGTGGGGGTGCTCTTTGTGGCCGTCCGTTATGGCATAGGGCCGTCCATCTTTGTCTCCCTTTTGAGTGTGATGGCATTTGGTTTTATCTATGTTCCTTACTACCGGAATTTTGCGGTTCCTGAGGTAACCTATTTTTATCTCTTAGGAGGGATGTTAGTCATCTCTCTCCTGATAAGCGGACTGACAGGGGGTATCCGCCAGAGGGTGGAGATGGCCCGTCTGGCTAAAGATGCCCAGGAGGCTCAGGCAGAAGCGGAGAGAGAAAGAATGAGGAATACTATTTTAAGTTCCATTTCTCATGATTTAAGAACGCCGCTGGCGACCATAAAAGGAGCTGCGAGCAGTCTGCTCGAAAATGAATTTTTTGACTCAGGTGCCCGTCAAGAGTTAACCAGGGCTCTTTATAATGAAGCCGACCGGTTGGATAAAAAGGTAAAAAACCTGTTACATATGACTCGTCTTGAAGCCGGGGCCGTTCATCTTCAAAAAGAGTGGCTTCCTGTGGAAGAGATCGTGGGATCCGCGTTGACACGATTTGAAGGGCAGTTACACGGTCACACTTTCAGGACTCATTTTCCGCCGGAGCTGCCGCTTATTTTTTGCGACGGGGTTTTGATCGAACAGGTTTTTAGCAATCTTCTGGAGAATGCATTGAAATATACCCCATCTGGCACTTCGATTGATTTATCAGCCTCTGTACAGGGAAAATATATTCTTTTTGAGATTGCAGACCAGGGAGAGGGAATCCCGGCAGGGGATGAAATCCGGATCTTTGAAAAATTTTATCGGGGCCATCCCTCCAGAGAAGGAGGGGTGGGGCTTGGTCTTGCCATCTGCCGTGGTATTATCGAAGCACATGGTGGTCGAATCTGGGCCGAGAATCAGGCCGGTGGAGGAGTGGTATTTCGTTTTACGGTTCCGCATGAGGGAAATCCTCCTAATATTGAATTGGAAAATATAGAGCCTCATGATTTTAGATCGAGATAAGGCAGTTCTTTTAATCGAAGATGAGCCTGAGATCAGGAGATTTCTTCGGAAAACACTGCCTCAACATGGTTACTTGTTGTTGGAAGCGACAACCGGACGGGATGGTCTTGCCCAAGCCGCAAGCCGTCCTCCAGATATGATTCTGCTGGATTTGGGGTTGCCTGATTATGATGGTCGGGATGTGATTAAGGAGTTGAGAGAATGGAGCTCCATTCCGATCATTATTTTATCCGCCCGGGATCAGGAACAAACAAAAGTGGATGCTCTGGATCTGGGCGCTGACGATTATCTGACCAAACCATTTGGTTTAAATGAATTACTGGCCCGGATGCGGGTGGTTCTACGTCATCGAGATCGTGTGGCTGGTGAGAATGGCGAACCGGTATTTACAACAGGGGACCTAAAAGTCGACTTCGAGAAAAGGACGATCTATGTATCGGATAAAGAGGTTCATCTTTCACCGATAGAATATAAATTGCTGACTGTGCTTGTCCGTTCCGCGGGAAAAGTGATGACTCACCGACAACTCCTTAAAGAGGTCTGGGGTCCTCTTCATTTAGAAGAAGCCCATTATCTTCGTGTGTATATGGGGCATTTACGGAATAAATTGGAAACAAATCCCGCCAACCCGCGTTATCTGATGACTGAGATGGGGGTCGGTTACAGGCTCCGTGTCGATTAAGATGTGTCTCCTGTTTTCCTCGTTTTGCCCGCCGGGTGTCTAAATGAAATCTCTTTTAAAAACAATCAGGTATTCAAGAGTGTCTATTTGGTGTCTAATTAAATTGACAAATCTCTCGATTTTGCTTTTGGGTTTATTTCTTTTTTTGTTCCTGTTCTGATATAAAAACGGTATAAAAATTAAATTCATGTTCGTAAAAATTTTATAAAATTTTTAGCTAAATTTAAGACAAAGTACATTCGTTGCATGTGATTTTTGTAATTTTATTCCTGTTTTATCTATTTAACCCGTTCCCTTCTTTTTTAAATCGTCAAACAACTTAGACAATCCATTTCTGATCCAAGAAAAAAACTTACCCGAAAATTATTTTAGTTTTTAAAACTGATTGTATGTATTTGAAAAAGCGAATGAATTTTTATTGGTACAAATTTGGTTCAGATATTGCAAGTTTGGATGGCTTAAAACGGGAAGAAGAATTCCCTGACTATTTTTAATAATGGAAATAATTTTTGAAAGAACTTTCATTTAATTGAAGAAGACAGAAGGCCGTCTTTTAAACTAAAGCATGCAAGGAGCGGATCGACGAAGCAATCTATTGAAAGCATGAGAGACTCTTTTGCTTCGCTCGCAATGACGAAGTAACAGCATTATATACGTTTGTATTCATTTTCCATTTTGTTAAAGACACCCGGATCAAATCATTAAAAAAGCAGTTAAAAAATAATATCAATAAGGGAGGCTAGAATTAAAATGATCACTTATTTTAGAAAACTATTGTTAAAGGCCTGGCTGTTTGCGTTGGTACCGGGTATTTTGTCTTTGTCGCCATTCGCGTGGGCTGGCGAGTCCCCGGAAACAGGATCGTCTCACGAGATTCATCATCACAATATGGATATGTCCCTTCAGGAGCAGTCCCCCTCCCCGACACCTCCTCCCGGAGTTGTATATCAAGATGCGGGTGTGGAGATGTTAAATAAATTAACCGACCGTCTGGATCAGGAGATTGCAAAATCCGGCGGCACGCTGGGCGGCTATGTTTCAGGTGCCGAAGCCCATGCCGCGATGCAGGGGATTCCTCTTAGGATCAGCACGGAAGAGACGGTTAAAGGGGGTGGCCATTGTCCTTCTACCGCTCCTTTAAAAAGATTCGACATTTCAGCCATTAATGTTGAAGTGACCATCAGCCGGTTTTTGGATTTCTTCCCCGGATATCTGTACGTTTTAACCGATGACCTTCCGAAGGTTCGTGAAGAAGAGAGAAAAAACAAAGAGGCAAGAAAAAGTCCGGAACTGTTTCCTCCCGCCCCTGTTTCTGCAGGGCTTCAAGGAGATATGATTCAGCCTCTGGTGATTCGCGCCAATGAGGGAGATTGTGTCCGGATTACGCTTCGCAACCAGACCACCGAAAATGAACCGGTGACCATGCATATTCATGGATCTAGTTTCATAATCAAGGCATCCGGTCAGGCCGCAACCATGACCAATAAAGATTCGTTGGTTGCTCCGGGGAAAAGTCAGGAATTTGAATGGTATATTCCTGCGGATGAACAGGAAGGGGCGCATCACTTCCACAGTCATGCCACCCGCGACCAGTGGTCCCTGGGAATGTTCGGATCTCTCGTGGTTGAACCGAGAGGATCATCCTATCTGAATCCCTGGAACTCACAACCTTTGAAAAGCGGATGGATGGCGATGATTCATGATCCTAACGGCAATGATTTCCGTGAATTCGCCATTTTCTATCATGAAATCGGGGATGAAGTATTCCGTATTTTGAACAGAAAAGGTGAAATGCTCCCTCAACGCGACGCGGTGACCGATGTTTATCGTCCCGGTGGACGCGGCTTGAATTTACGGAGCGAGCCCCATGGAACCCGCCTGGCGCTTCAGCTGGAGCGGCATGGGATTCATGATGAGTCGATGGGGTATGGTTCTTATACTTTTGGGGATCCCGCAACGACGATACCACGGTCTTATCTCGGAGATCCTGTCAAATTTAGAATGATGGGCGGTTCCGAAATGGTTCATTCCCATCACCTGCATGGAGGCGCTGACCGCTGGCCGAGGTCTCCCGAAGCGGTGACCAAAGCGGAGTTTAACTTTGCCGCCACCAGCAATGGAACCGGTCCAGTGAAGTTTCCTGCCATTCGAACCAGCTCTGAAAGATTGGATGTTCAGGCGATTGGAGCGGCGGAATCTTATAATGAAGTGATTGAATGCGGTTCCGGCGGATGTCAATATGGCGCCGGAGACTTTGTTTTCCATTGCCATATTCCCCAGCATTATGTGACCGGAATGTGGGGATTCTGGAGGGTTTATAATACGCTTCAGGCCGCAAGAAGCCAAGATGATATCATGCCGCCGCTTGCTGAACTTCCGGATCGGAAAGGAAAAATGAAGTCCGCGGTTGACTCAGCCAAACTTGTGGGAACCACAGTGGACTGGTTTGGCGGCCAGAAATACAAAATTACCGCGGATAAAACCGACTGGAAGGCCAATCCTCCTGTCGTTTCAGTTAAAGAGTGGGTGGCAATGCTTCTTCCAACACAGGGATTGCCCGGTGGTACGACAGATGAACACAAACAGGCTGTTTCTCATGATGCCACCGTTTTGGATTGGAAATGGGACGGCAACAAGGCGCTGAACGAGCCTGAAACCAAACAGGTTTGGGTGAACTATAAATCACCCAATCCCGGAGAACGGCCTGCCATGAGGTTTGATCCGGCAACCGGTAAACTCTCATTCCCTCATTTACGACCGCATCTTGGGAAGAGGGTTAGCTTTGCTCCAGATCATAATCCCGCGCCGTTCCTGGAACCGATCCGGCATACCAAAGACGGGAAACTCTCCGTAGAACCGGCACAGCCGGGAGAAAACGGTCCATGGAGCCTCTGCCCGTCCAGTTCTCCCAGGAAGTATTACTCCATTAATGGCATAACGCTTCCGATTACTCTGAAAAAGGCAACGGCAAAGACACCGGCCATTGTCGATCCGGACGGGATGCTGTACGTGCTGGAAGATGAAGAGGCCGCCATCCGGGCCAACGATGATCTGAAAATACCACTGGCGATTCGAGCCAATGTCTATGATTGCGTCGATGTCATCTATAAAAGTGAAATGAAGGATAACGCGCGATCGGTTAATTCCAACAAGACGAACATGCATCCCCATTTCTTCCAATTTGACATTACCGCGTCAGATGGTGTGATTATCGGGTATAACTATGAACAGTCGGTCAGACCGTATACGATCCTGAAGGCTGAAGACAAGGAAAAACCTCAGGAAGGGCTGCCGGTTCCTCAAAACACCACGCTGACTAAAGCGGCAAAAGCAGGGGAGGACTCCATTACCGTCGCTTCAACGGTCCGGCACATCGATATTTCCGGGACCGAGTTTGACGCGCCGGTGTTTCACCCTGGAATTTCAATTGGCATCGGCTTCAACGGCGTGGGAGAGTTTGAAGCGAAACGAGTCAAGGAAATTAAAGGGAATGTAGTGACCTTCACAGAGCCGCTGACCCATGATCACAAGGCGGGTGCCATTACCAGCGTGGAATATGTCCGGTATAGATGGTACCCCGATGTGGACCTGGGCATTGTTTTCTGGCATGACCATGTGTTTGGTCTTGACGGCTGGGGTCATGGTCTCTTTGCGTCGACCATTGTGGAACCCCCCAGGTCCACCTACCATGATCCCTTTACCGGCAAAGAGGTCCGAAGCGGTTTAACGGTTGACATTCATACCACCGATCCGATCTCTCATCAGGTCAAGGGGAGTTTCCGTGAACAGGTGATGTACGTGATGGATTCCAACCCGAGAACCGCAGAATTGATTTCAGCGGACAACCCGATGAAAGGGAGACCTTCTGTGGATGGAACCCCATCCGCGGTCTATCCGGCGAGACTTAACAAGTCAGCGATGACCTTCTTAAATGGAGGCGAGGCAACGACCGGGGGAGGATATGGGATGCGGGTTGAGCCATTGTCCGTCAGGCTTGCCAACAATCCCGATCCATCGCTCCTTTTCTCCAGCAAGGTTCATGGAGATCCTGATACCTACATGGTCCGTGCTTATCTGGGAGATCCGGTCGTTTTCCGTATGATGGAAAGCTCGGCCAACGAGGTTCATACCTGGCATGTGAGCGGCCACGCCTTTCCGGTGGACCGTTACAATGGGGATGCCATGATGCGAAATACCATTCACCTGACCATCGGTGAGCGGTATGACGTCGTGATTCCCGCAGCAGGCGGTCCTCAGAAAATGGCTGGCGATTATATGTACTACTCCGGCCGTGCCTCACATTTTTCGGAGGGGGCATGGGGTTTGATCAGGGTATTGGATAAAGAGGACAAAACCTTAAAGCCTCTTCCGGGACACGAAGAGATTCCTCAATCCGCTAAAGAGGTCTGTCCCTCTGATGCTCCGGTAAAGCAATTCAATGTTTCAGCCATTGACTATGCTCTCAAGTTTAATAAAGGGACGCCCGCTTTATTGGAAGTGGACTTAGGGCGGAATCTGTCAACAAGCAACGAAAAAGGAAAAATCTACCTCCTGGATGATGAAATCAGCAAGGTCAAGGGCGGAATGATGTCGCCGAATCCGTTAACCCTTCGTGTAAACGTCGGCGATTGTATGAAGATCAAGCTGACAAACCGGATGGCCAAGGAAAAAACAGGACTTCATGCCGATATGCTGGCTTTTGATCCGAAAGATTCAATGGGAATTAATGTCGGGAATAATCCTGGCGATCAGACGATCGGGCCAGGGCAAAGCAAGACCTATACCTTCTATGCCACGCCTGAATATGGTGAAAACGCGACGTTGATTCAGGACTGGGGAAATGTGGTAGACAATCCGAGGAACGGGTTGTATGGGTCCATTATCATCGGAGCGAAAGGATCGAAATATCTTGACCCCAAAACAGGAGAAGATATTTCAATGAAAAATTCCTGGGAGGCCGATGTGGTTATCGACAAGACAATTCCGGGAAATGAAAACCGGGTGAATTACAGGGATTTTTCATTGATGTTCCAGGATGAAGACAACCTGATGGGAACCAGCTTCATGCCCTATGCGCAGAAGGTGGCAGGTCTGGCTGGCGTCAATTACCGGTCTGAACCGATGGGGTATTACCTGGAAAACGGATGTGATGTTGGAACCATCTTCCGATGTGTGGCAGACAAAGGGGCTATCAATACCCCGGTCATGGAAGCCCATGCCGGAGATCCGGTTTTAATTCATGTGTTTGGAGCATTTAACGAGCAGGTCGGGGTGTTTGCTCTGGATGGCCATGAATGGCCAGTGGATAAATTCCGCGGTGCCCATTTACATAGTTCCTATGAGTATGGTGGAACCTCCTATCTTCGTCTCGATTTAAGAGGCGGAGCGGGTGGTCCACACCAGCTTCCCGGGGATTATGTATACATGAATCATCGTCCCGCGTTTACCGATGCGGGAGAATGGGGGATTTTCCGCGTTCTCCCCAAAGGGGACAGCCGAATCCAGGCCTTGAATGCTCCGAGCCTTGAGATCCGTCCAGCCTCGTTGGGTCTGGACAATCTTTTGTCCTCTATAAACAGACCCTATGAACAACCCCGGTAAAAAATGAGGGGCTTATAAGGAAATAAGGAGGG
>DATNMI010000596.1:0-2714 GCA_035602375.1 Nitrospiria bacterium
AAAGCATCCCGGACAGCTCCGGTCAGATAGCCGGACTCTCCGATCACCATGGCAAGAAAGATGGCGCGAGGCTCGTCGTGGAGCGTTTCGACGGCCTTTTCCAGGATCAATTGGCGCCAAGCGTAAACCTTTCTTAAAAGAGAATTTCCCCGTGTCCCCGGTTGAACAAGAACCCCGTCGGGCCGGCTCAGCGATGCGGTGGCGGAAATATGGTGCCGTTCGAGGTAGAGGCGGTAGTCCCAGCCTCCGAAATTGACAAACCCGCGGGGGGCGCGAGGGGTCAGGGGGAACTTCAGCCGGTCCCCATAGGCGGCGGGAATATCGAGCCGGTCGGATACGGATAGCCTGAGTTTTCCGGAGGCGGGGTAGCGAACTCCGGATTCTTCGACGGTTTCCGCGTTCAGTATCAGAACCGTATGATCCGGGTAATGGGCCGGCGCTTCATCGACAGAAGCCGTGAGGGTGATCTTCCGGTCTACCCACCGGGAGAGATCATCCGGACTTTTGTGGAATACCATCCATTGGAGAGAGATAAATCCGGCCCAAAAAAATGAAAAAAGTAGGGTGAAGTGTCGGCGGTTTTCAGGAAGAAAAGGAAAGAAAAAATCGGAGAGAAAAAAAAGAAGAATACCGGCAAGAGAAACAACCGGGAAGTAGGTAAAAAAATTTCCGGAACAAATACCGGCGGAAAGAGAAACTGCGGCCCAGAAAAGAGGCATTCTGGTCATCGAACATTACCGGATATGGCAGACGAGGCAGAGCGTCTTGGGGTTTTCTCTCAGATAGGCGGGAAATTGCGCGGTATGGGGGTTATGACAGCTTCCGCACCCCACTTTTCCATCATAAGTCCGGACATCCAGAACAGCCGGGTTGTTAGAATGAAAATAACTTGAAGTCGGTCCCGTCGGGAGGAAGACGCCTGATTCGGTCTTGTCCGGGACAGACCAGTACCTGAACTCATTGGGAAGGGGCAGGGAAGGGGCAAAACGTCCGTCTGTTTTTCGGGGGTAAAAAACATTGACGGGATGGTCAATCGATTTTCCTGTAATCGGATTCTTTCCATGGATGTCGGCTCCGAGGACGCCGTCATGACAGACCAGGCAGGCCATTGCCGGGTCGGAAGGGAGCTTTCGAAACTCAATTCTAGCTGAGGGGCTCCAGAGTGCTTGCATGACGGAACTGCCGGATTCGGGAAGTTTTTTCTCCAGCGGGGCCAGTTCCTCCGGCGTATTTGAAGAGGAAATTAATAGCCCTTTGGTTTCTTCGGAAAAATGGCAGTAGCCGCAGCTGCTTTTGACCGATGCCGGGGCAGGCCCCTTTGGTATCAGGTTATGGCTCGTCTGGAAAACCTCCTCGTAAAAAGGAAGAGAAGCGTTGTCTCCAAAAGACTGGCCCGCTGAAACCGACAGGAGAAGAACGACGAAAACGGCCTTTTTCAAACATCACCGGGAATAAAGGTTAAAGGTCAGAAACAGGCTTTAGAGTATCAAAATCATCTATTTTTGTAAAGATTCCTGACCAATGCCGGACTCTTCGATTGACAAACCTTCCCGGTTTGTTAAACTGCTGATGATATGGAACGAGGATGGAAATTTCTGGCAGACCTTAAAAAAACCGTTTTCCTCGATTGGGGAATCCTCCTGGCCTGGATGGGGGTCATTTTCTTCATGTCGACCGACACCTTTTCTGCGGCAAACACCTCCCGGTTCCTGTTTCCCGCTTTGAAATTTCTTTTCCCCTTATGGGCGCCCTCCCATTTTCGTCTGGTCCACGTGATGATCCGGAAAACAGGGCATTTCACCGAATACGCCGTTCTTGCCCTTCTCTGGTACAGGACCCTGCAAATCAGAGAAAGATCATGGTCTTATAAGGCCGCTCTTCTTGCCGTTTCCCTTTCTGTTCTTTATGCCATGACGGATGAATTTCACCAGTCGTTTGTCCCTTCCAGGACCGCATCCTATGTCGATGTCGGAATTGATTCGGCGGGAGCCCTCTTTTCCATGATTACCCTTTGGATGGGTACTTCAAAAAGACTTTCGAAATCCCACTGAGCTCCGGAAAAAACCTCCCTTAAATTCCCAATTCGCTTGCGGGATTGACACCTCTTTCCTGCGGATGTTAGTATAACAAGCTTATGAATTATAAAGATTCTCTCAACCTTCCTCAAACCTCTTTTCCCATGAAAGCCAACCTGACCTTGCGCGAGCCCGAAACGCTCCGGTTTTGGGAAGAGGAGAAGGTCTACGCGCGTCTCCGCGAAAAGAATCCCGGCCGCCCCCTTTTTATTCTTCATGATGGTCCCCCTTATGCCAACGGGCATATTCATATTGGTCATGCGCTCAATAAAATTTTAAAAGATATCATTGTAAAATTTAAATCGATGGAAGGGTTTAACGCCCCCTATGTTCCGGGATGGGATTGCCACGGCCTTCCGATCGAACATCAGGTTTTAAAAGAACTTGGGTCCAAAAAAAAGGATATGTCCCCTCTGGAGATCCGTAAAAAATGCAGATTGTACGCCGAGAAATTCATCGAGATTCAAAAAGAGGAATTTCAGAGACTTGGGGTCATGGGAGACTGGTCCCACCCCTACCTGACCATGGATTTTGCCTACGAGGCCGGCATTTTAAAAGAGTTGGGAAAGTTTATTGAAAAGGGCGGGGTCTACAAGGGAAAAAAACCGGTCCTTTGGTGCCTTTATTGCGAAACCGCGC
>DATNMI010000005.1:0-2398 GCA_035602375.1 Nitrospiria bacterium
TTTTGCCATGGCGCGCATCACTTTCCCCTCTCCGGCGTTATAAGACGCCAGCGCCAGCGGCCAGGAGCCAAACAGATTGTATAGGTCTTTCAAATACCGGGCCGCCGCGGAGGTTGATTTAATGGGGTCTCTTCTTTCATCCACCCAGCGGGTAATTTTCAGACCATATTTTTTCCCGGTGAATTTCATGAATTGCCAGGGCCCGGAGGCTTTTGACCGGGAGTAGGCGTTGGGATTGAAACCGCTTTCAATCAGGGCGAGGAAAACCAGGTCCTCGGGAAGGCCGTTGGATTTGAATATTTCTTTCATTAAAGGAAGATATCTTCCTGACCGGGTCAGCCAAAGCTCAAAGTGGGGGCGGTTCCGCGTCTGGTAATAATTGATATATTCCTCTACGTTATCATTCCGGACAATCGGCATATCGTAAGAAGGCTCTTCGGCGTCCTTTTCGTCGGCGTCTTCTTCCAGATCTGATTCTTCAAGAGGGGGGAGTTCCTGGGGAACATTCAACTGAGGCGTTTGCGGCGCAATCTTCTCTTCCAGGGGAGGAGATGTTTTAACGTCTGAGGCGGCGTATGCTGTAGAACCTGGCAATGAAGAGACAGAAGAATCAGCCCGTGGATTGGCCGAAGCCGATGCCAATTTTGCCTGAGAATCGGAAATGGCCGCTTTTGAAGAAGCCGGCTTATAGGCGTCAGCAGTTTGGGTGGAACTTCCCGGTTTTGACGAAATCGTCCCGGCTGAGGGTGTCATCGCTGATTTATGGGCGGCGCAACCCCATGCCGTTTCCATCATAAATAGGAGGATAATCAGACCTGAAATTTTTAATCGATGACTCATTCACCCCCCTGAATTTTCCATAATTATGTTGAAATCAACATTCCTATTAAGGCAAAATAGAAAAATTGCTGAAGCTTAAATATTGAAAGTCTTTAAAAAACAATAAGTTACAGAAATCAAACGATACAGATACACAAACTTCCCCTTAACACTGTAAGTTTATCTTTTTTTTGGAAACTGTCAAGAATCTTTTTACTGTTCCCCCTCCCTCCCCTCCCCCTCAAGGGTTAGGGTTAGGGTTGGGCATAATTCTCTTTTTTGGAGGTGGGTAGCGATGTTTTGGAATTTAATGGCAAGCGGCATCCTCATTTTAACCGGGATTTTTATTCAGGCCGAGGCGGCTGAAGAGAAAGCTCCTGTCAAGCTATCGCTCTCTGCCGCTGTTGAAACGGCGTTAAAGAAAAATCCCGGAATAAGGTTTTCTGTGAAAAACTCTGAAATCCTGACAGCCCGGGTGGGCGAAGCGCGGGCGGCGGCGCTGCCTCAACTGGAGATTGATTTCTCTTATTTACGTGGGACCGCGAATTACGCTCCCCAGCCCGGCTTCAGCTTGGGGCCCGGAAGCACGGCATCCGAGTCCGATTCATCATTCGACAACTATAATGTCACCCTGACAGCCAGTCAGTTATTGTACGATTTTGGCAAGGTCTCTTCCCAGGTCCAATCCGCCCGCAAGCTGGCGGAATCATCCGGACAGGATATCCTGACGACAAGCAAAGGTATCATATTTAATGTCAAGCTGGCCTATTACAGTCTGGTCCAGAGCCAGAAAATTCTGGAAGTCAATGAAGAAACTGTCCGGCAGATGGAAAAACATCTCGATCAGGCCGAAGGTTTCTTTAAAGTCGGAAGCAAGTCGCGGTTCGATGTGACCAAGGCCCGGGTCGATCTGACAACCGCCCGGTTTAACCTGATCAAGGCCAAAAACGGCGTTTCACTGGCAAGGGTCAATCTGAACAACGCCATGGGGGTTTCGGTCGATTTTCTTGTGGAACCGGAAGATCCGTTAACGTTTCAAAGGTCGGAAATGACTCTGGAGGAGGCTCAGAATCTGGCCCTGCTCAGCCGCCCCGAACTTTTATCGTTCCGGTTGAAAAAAGAGTCCGCCCTTCGTTTACTGGAAAACGCGCGAGACCACTTTTATCCAACGCTGATGGCTAACGCCTCCTACATAGATCGGAATCAGTCTTTCCCTCTGGTTTATAACTGGGCTGTCGGGGCGACGATGTCCTTCCCGTTTTTCAACGGGTTTCAGACGGTGAGGCAGGTAGATGAAGCGCAAGCCACCATGGAGGCCGCTCAGGCCCAGGAAGAGATTCAGGCGCAGACGGTCTTTCAGGATGTCAGGCAGGCCTACCTGAATCTGACTGCCGCCGAGGAGGAGATTGCCGCGAGCCGGACTGTCGTCGCCCAGTCGGAGGAGAATCTGGAGCTCGCGGAGGGGAGATACCGGACCGGGGTAGGAACCGCCATTGAAACGACTGACGCAGAGATTGGCGTTTCAAACGCTAAAACCAGCGCCATCCAGGCGTTGTTTGATTACAACCTCGCCAAGATC
>DATNMI010000013.1:0-9735 GCA_035602375.1 Nitrospiria bacterium
GAACGGTATGCGACCAGCAAACTTTCAGAGGAATCAGACCTGGAGAAAATCGCGACGCTGGGATTCCGGGGAGAGGCCCTGCCGAGCATCGCGGCGGTTTCAAGGGTCCGTTTGACGACCCGGGCCGCCGAAGGAGCGGGAACGGAGCTGTTCATCGAAAATGGCCGGGTAACGGAGAACCGGGAGGCGGCGAGAGGAAGGGGCTCGGAGATCGAAGTACGGGATCTGTTTGCCTCAGTTCCGGCCCGAAAGAAATTCTTGAAATCAACACAGGCGGAACTGGCGGCTTCTTCCGCCATTGTGAATCAGCTTGCCCTGTCCCATTTTCATGTCGGATTTGAGTTCTTTCATCACGGAAAGCTTCTTTTCCAGTATTCTCCGGTCCCGTCACTCCGGGAGCGGATATTTCAGATTTTCGGGGATGATGTCCTCGACAAGCTGGTTTCCATTTCCGGAGATGAAAATGACGGAATGTCCATGGACGGATTTGTCTCAGTTCCTCCAAACGTCTTTCCCGCCAGAGGTTACCAGGAGGTCTTTGTCAATCGGAGACCGGTCCGGAACCCGGCCGTGAGCCATGCGATTGCTGAAGCCTATCGCTCGTATCTGATGAAGGGAGAGAGCCCGTTCTATGTTTTGTTCCTGGAGGTCGACCCGGCCAGGGTGGATGTCAATGTCCACCCCTCAAAGAAGGAGGTCCGGTTTTCGGATATTTCGGCGGTCCATCGTCTGGTTTTTGAACGATTGCGCGGCATTTTAAGAAGCAGGAGCGGAACTCCCATTGCGGTCTCGTCCGGCGCTCCCGGCTTCGGCGCTTTAACGGAACGGAGCGAGTCCAGGGCGAATGAAAAAGGCCCGGAGTATTCTGTCGGGCTTCCTGCATATCCCGAGCCGTCATTTGTCGCCGGCAGGGAGGGCCTCTTCGGAAATCAGGCATCGGGCGGACAGCCGGCGGATTTCTTTCATGTGCTCGGTCAGTTCAGGGAAATGTTTCTTCTGATACAGGAGGGTGACTCGCTTCAGATGATCGATCAGCATGCCGCGCATGAGCGTGTTCTTTATGAACGGCTTTTGTCGCAGATATCAAGAGATTCAATCCCTGTCCAGCCGTTCCTGGTTCCCCGGCAAGTGGTTCTTTCGGCGGATGAGATGGTTCTTTTTGAGGAGATCGAGGAGTCTTTCAAACAACTTGGCTTTGATATCGATAAATTCGGGGAGAGGACCCTTCTTGTCAGATCGTCTCCCGCTTTTTTAGGCCAGGCCGATCTTTCCGTTCTGATTTCGGATATTCTGGAAGAGGCAGTCTCTTTCAAGACGGTTTCCTCCGACACGGAACGGTATGAAAAAATGATCGCCGCGATGGCATGTCATGGATCGGTTCGGGCGGGACAGAAACTGGGCGAGCGCGAAATCGCGTCTCTCTACCGCGATCTCAAAGGAACCGAAGGCGCGCTGACCTGTCCTCATGGAAGGCCGATCAGGAAGGTCTTTACCCTCAAGGAACTGGAAAAACTTTTTCGCAGAATCGTGTGAGTCAGGTATAATACTCCGATCAGCCACTATGAAGCCTCTTATTGTCATCGCGGGTCCGACCGCATCAGGGAAGACCGGAGTTGCCATTGCGCTGGCCGGATTAATCCGGGCCGAAATCATCAGCGCCGATTCCCGGCAGGTCTACAGAGGGCTCGATATCGGCACGGCCAAACCATCCCTGGATGAAAGGAATCGAGCCGACCATCACATGCTCGATCTGATCTCTCCGGATGAGAGTTTCAGCGCGGGAGAATATAAGAGAAGGGTGGATGACCTGCTGGCCGCTCTTGAGAACCGGTCAGCTTGCCGGGCGATTATTTTAACGGGAGGAACAGGCCTCTATCTCAAAGCGGTCCTCTATGGCTTGTGGAACGGACCGCGGGCTGATCCGGGAGTCAGGGAAACGCTCCGATTGAGAGAAGAGGCCTCTCCGGGTTGTCTTCATGGTTTATTATCTGAAGCAGATCCCAGATCCGCGGCGAGAATTCATCCAAACGACCTGCCCAAGATTATCCGGGCCATGGAAGTCTTCCTGGTGACCGGGAAACCGCTCTCTCATTTTCACGAGGAGCATCGCAAGAACGGGAGTTCGAGGCCGGTTCTTTTCATCGGGCTCAAAGTGGACCGGCTTCTTCTCAAGGAAAGGATTGACCGGCGGGTGGATGCCATGATCGCAGGCGGCTGGGTTGAGGAGGTCAAAAAACTTTTGGCGCAGGGCTACCATGAGAAACATTCTGGTATGAAAAGCCTCGGCTATGGTACTCTTTGTGCCTGCGCGGAAGGGAAGATTTCCCTTCCGGAGGCGGTTTCTCGGATCAAACAGGAGACCCGGCAGTACGCGAAGAGGCAGATGACCTGGTTTAACGCCGATCCGAATATTGAATGGATGGACCCTCTCGATCCGGAATTCATGGGAAACCTTCTGAAAAGGGTCGGAGAGTTTGAGGCAAGTCTAAACCCGCGCCTGGCGGCTCATTAAACTTCAAGACAAAGGAACTCTATTTTATGAATCTACAAGATATGTTTCTCAATCAGATCCGGAAGGAAAAAATCAACGTAACGATCCATCTGGTCAACGGTTCGACGGTAAAAGGCACCCTTAAGGGATTTGACAGTTTTTCAATTTTCATTAAGAATGATCATCAGGAACTGATTTACAAACACGCGATTGTTTCCATTGTGCCCCAGAAAGAAATTCAATCGATCCGCGATCCTGAGGAGCGTGGAACGCACGAAAAGAGATCCGCCGGCGCTGAAGATGTCGGCGCCGCGCGGTCCTGAGAAAAAGGTTAATGAAGAAAATGGCTTCCAGGAAAGAAAAAATTGAAATCGGAATTATCGGCGGAAGCGGTCTCTATGAGATGGAAGGCCTCTCCGGAATCAGGAAGATCAGCGTTCGGACCCCTTTCGGGCAGCCATCGGGACCGTATCTCACCGGTCTCCTGGAAGGAAGGAAGGTGGCTTTTCTCGCCCGGCACGGACAGGGCCACCGTTTCCTCCCTTCGGAAATCAATTACCGCGCCAATATATGGGGAATGAAAAGCCTCGGCGTTGAGAGAATTATTTCGGTCAGCGCGGTTGGCAGTATGAAAGAGGAAATTCATCCGGGGCACCTGGTTATCCCCGACCAGTTTTTCGATCATACCCGTAAAAGAGAAAATACCTTTTTTGGAGGAGGCATTGTCGCCCATGTCCCTTTTTCACACCCGATCTGCGCAGATCTCTCGTCGACTCTTTTCAAGACGGGCCGGGACTCCGAAGCGGTGGTTCATCAAGGAGTCGTTTATCTTTGCATGGAAGGCCCTCAGTTTTCCAGCCGGGCGGAATCCCTTCTTTATAGAACCTGGGGGATCAGCGTCATCGGAATGACAAACGCCACGGAAGCCAAACTGGCGCGGGAAGCGGAAATCTGTTACGCTACGATCGCCCTTGCAACGGACTATGACTGCTGGCATGAGGAAGAGGCTCCGGTCAGCGTAGAAACGGTCGTCCGGATCCTTCACCAGAACGTAGAGCTTTCGAAAAGATTGATCCGGGCCGCGGTTCCGAATCTGGGGCATTCCAGGAAATGCGCCTGCGCGTCTGCCCTGAAAGACGCGGTGATCACGGCCAGGAAAGAGATTCCGGCCAGGACCAGGCAAAAATTGAAACTTATTGTCGGAAAATACTTATAAGTTTTTAAAACAGAATGAGGATCGTTCATGAGTTTGTTGGTCGTAGGTTCCGTAGCGTTTGACTCCGTAAAAACCCCTTTTGGCGAAGTGGCGGAGGCCCTGGGGGGATCAGCGACCTTTTTCTCGACCTCTGCCAGTTATTTTACCAAGGTGAGCCTGGTCGCCGTGGTAGGGAGCGATTTCCCGGAAAAGCACATCCTTTTATTAAAAGGGAGAGGCATCGACCTGAAAGGCCTTCAGAAAGTGGAAGGAAAGACTTTTCGCTGGAAAGGGGAATACGGGTTTGCCTTGAACGAGGCAAAAACGCTTGATACCCAGTTGAATGTGTTTCAGACGTTTAAACCGGAGATTCCGGATTCGTACCGCGATTCGAAGGTGGTTTTCCTCGCCAATATCGACCCTGATTTACAATCCGACGTTCTCGATCAGGTTAAAAATCCGCTCTGGGTCGGCTGTGACACGATGAATTACTGGATTGAAGGGAAAAGGGCCTCGCTTCTCAAGATCCTAAAGCGGGTCGATCTCCTGATGATTAACGACGGGGAGGCCCGCCAGCTGTCGGGTGAATCGAACCTGGTAGCCGCGGCGGCCGGTATTCATGCCATGGGACCGAGGATTCTGATCATCAAAAGGGGAGAATACGGGGCGCTGATGTTCAACGGAAAATCAGTATTTGCCGCCCCCGCTTTTCCCCTTGAAAAAATATTCGACCCGACCGGCGCCGGAGATTCCTTCGCCGGGGGAGTCATGGGATATCTTTCCCGCCATGAGAAGTTTTCCGATTCACAGCTGCGGAAAGCGATCATTTACGGATCGGTCATGGCGTCGTACAATGTCGAATCCTTCAGCCTTGACAGGATCAAGAATCTGACTGAGGATGAAATTATCTCCCGGTATCGAAAATTCAAGGAATTAACCCATTTTGAAGCCATGGAGGCGCTTGACGAATGACAAGCATCAAGCCAATGATTGTTCTGATCGCGGCCTTCTTTCTCGGAGCCTGCGCAACATCGGCAGAAACCATGAAAGCCGAAAAAGAGTCAAACGCCCATTTTAAAATGGGCGTTTCCTATCTGAATGATAATTCTCTTCAGCCCGCTTTTCTGGAGTTTCAAAAAGCGGTGGAACTCAACCCGAAAGACAAGCAGGCCCATTATTATCTGGGCCATGTCTATTTTCTTCAGAAAAAGGACCCGGAGGCGATTTTGGAGTTTGAACGGGTGGTCAAACTTGATCCCGATTACTCGGACGCGTATAACCACGCAGGGGTGGTTTATGAAACAGACGGGAACCTCGACTCCGCTTTAAAGAGTTATCAGAAGGCCTTGAACAATAAGGCCTATGAAAAGCCTCATTTTGTGCATTATAATATCGCCGGAATCTATCTGAAGCAAAATAAACCCAAAGAGGCGATCGCAGAGTATCACGAGGCCATTAACATCGACCCGGGTTATTTTCTGGCCTATCGGGCGTTGGGGGAAACCTACTTGAGGACTAACGACCGGAAACAGGGTGTCTATTTCCTGGAGGAAGCTTCTAAATTGAGCCCTGAAGATCCGGTCACCCATTTCCGGCTGGGGGAAGTTTATCAGACCGAAAAAATGTACCAAAAGGCCGATGTAGAATTTAAAAAAGTCATCGCTCTGGTTCCTCCGGAGAGTGACCTCGCCAAGGAGGCAAAGAAACACCTTGAAGGAAGAAGATAAGAATCCGACAGTTGATAATCTGGAAAGCCTGGGCGCCTATCTTAAAATGAAGCGGGAACAGCTCGGCTTTTCGCTCCAGGACGTATCGTCCAAAACAAAAATCAATATCCCATACCTTGAGTATATTGAGAACGAGAACTATATTTCCTTGCCAAACGAGGTCTTCATTAAAGGTTTCCTGAGATCCTATGCAAAGGTGCTCGGGGTTCCTGAATCCGAAGTTCTTCGCAGATACCAGCAATGGAAAATAGACCATCAGGCGCCGATGGGCATTTCCTCCGAGAGTAGATCGCCCCAAGAGACCAAACCCCACCGCGCCAGATGGATGGAGGGGGATCAGAGCGAAGATCTGAAGAAGAAGTGGATCATGTACGGGCTTTCGGCTGTCGGAATTCTGATCGTCTTAATGGTTCTCTTTTCGAAAAAAGACGGGGAAGAGGGAAGGGGAGACGGTTCCGGAAGCGCAGGAAACAGGCAGGCAGGCGGGACGGTTCCGGCTGCGCCTTTGACGGTTGCGCCTGCCACAGCGGTTCAGGCGGCAGTAGAGCCTCCCAAGCCAAGGGAACCTTCAAGACTGACGATCATCGCGATTGACCGGTCCTGGGTAAGCGTGGTGATCGATGATGGAGTGACCAAAGAATTTTCGCTCCATCCCAGCGATGAGGTCACAGTAATCGCGGACAAGAAGTTCCTTCTGAATATCGGAAATGCCGGAGGCGTCAAGGTCAGCCTGAACGGGAAACCGGTTGGTCCCTTCGGCAAGAAGGGGCAGATCGTGAGGGGAATCAAGCTGGAGACCGATTGAGTCGGGTTGTGGCGAGCGCAACCCCCGCGGGCCACCATTTCCGGCAATGTCATCTACGGAGCAACGGAAAAGCAGGAAGACAAAAACTGCGGATTATTGATACAAATCTGCGGGGGAGGTCTGTGATTTAGGAAAATCATCAGGCCGCTTTTTCAATTTCTTTGGCTTCATACTCCGGAAACATAATGACAGCCGGATGCACTCCGAAAGCCTTTGCCAGTTGCTCCGCGCGCCTTTTTCCTATTTCTATTCTCTCATTCTCCAAAAGGCTAAGATTTGGCGCATTGATTCCAGAGCGTTTGGCCAGGTCTGTTTGAGTCCAGCCTTTTAACTCTCGTAACATGCGAATCACTTCACCTGTTTTAAGAAACGCATGGGATTTCGCAGGTTTAAAGTCTGCCTGACTGTGGTATTTCATAACGTCTCCTAAAAATCATGGGGGTGTAATCTCCGGAACAAGAGCTGTCACACTTTCTTTTTCAACAATATAGATCACCCTGTATTGCAGGTTCATGCGTGACGACCGCTGCCCCTTTCGAATCCCTTTTAATGCCTCGTCATGAAAACCCGGAAATTCTTTTAATTTTAAGGGGCCATGCCTGAATATAATATTCTTCCACAGCTCATATTTCTTAATCACTTCAGCTGGCAGTTTCCGGCATATCTTTTCAATAATGCGATGTTCTTTGATGCGCCACATTGTTTATTGTCATAACCTATCAAATATAATAAGTCAATCTTGTGGGGCATTCAGACTGTTGGAAGGGCCTAACACTATTTTAAGAAGTTTAAACTTTCAGGTTTCTAAAAGCGAGGATTACCGTCGGAAATGTTGATGGAATGAGGAGCGGGGAACCTGAAGATAAAATAAGAGAGCGGCCCATACCATCAGGGAAAAACATCTTTCAACGCCCTCCTGCCTTTATCATATTAATGGCAGGAGTCATCATTCTTTATTTTTTCCAGTAGTCTTTAAGTAAACTGATGAGCAATTGCAAAACGACAACACCAAAAAAAAGGGAACCCAGGAGCGACGCTATCGTAGCCGCAATCATAGCGGGCAAATGGCGAGGAGGGGCGAGAACAGACGTTGTTACGTAATAACAAACCGGAAAAATCATTCCCAGGGCAAGGTAGAAACAGGCCGTCCGGAAATTAAAATGGCGACCCTCCATTTTCATAAAGATGATCAGGGGGATCACAAGAGACAGAGATAGAAATTGCGTGCTCAAAAAATTAAGCGAGTCAGGAGCAACGATTACGAATCCAAAAGTAACGACTGCCGGTATCAGCGCCATGATTTTCCAAAGCTTTATCATTGTCCCGGGGTTATGACCAGAGATAGCCGCATCAGGATGATCTTGCCGCGGTCTCTTTTTGACCGGGGCTGGACATCGATTCACTATTTGACCGTGGTGCCGGGGTCGGTGTCGCTCAGGAATGAGGCGAGGGCCGAGACCTCCGTCCCCCCGGCGGCCAGGAGCATCCCCTGTGATTCTACGCCCATCAGTTTGGCCGGTTTCAGATTGGCAACCACGATGACTTTCATACCGATCAATTCGTCCGGAGCATACCTTTTTCCAATTCCTGCCACTACCTGTCTCTTTTCAGATCCAAGGTCAACCTGAAGTTTCAGGAGTTTGGAGGACTTTGGAATTCTTTCCGCTTCGAGGATTTTCCCGACCCGTAAATCAATTTTTTGAAAATCTTCAATGTCAATCAATGACGAGGAAGGGGTGAGGAGTGGGGAAGCAGTAGGCTGAGGCGCAGGAGCTTCTTTATCTTTGGGTTCAATTCTCGGGAACAAGGGCTTTCCTTTCTTGATGATGGCGCCGGTTTTTATTTTTCCCCAGGCCGTTTCTTTTTCCAACAGGACTGAAGAAAAATCGGAAGGGCATCCAAGTTGAGTCAATATATTTTCCGAGCTTCTCGGTATAAACGGATAAATTACGTATGCAATGATTCTGAGACCCTCGGCCAGGTGGTAGAGGAAATTATCCCTTATCGCGGGCTCTTTTTCTTTCCATGGCGCCGCCCGTTCAATACATTCGTTTATCACGCCGATGACTGCCCAGATAAAGGAAAGGGCCTGGTCAAACTGGAGTTTGTCCATGAATTCGCTGAAACGGGAATCTGAAGCGAAAGCCCCGCATTCTCCCTTAATTTTACCCTCTATGGTTTCCCGGCTATTACTCTCGGCAGGCTCAGGAACTTTGCTGTTACAGTATCTTTCAATCATGGTCAGCGTCCGGCTGAGAAGATTCCCAAGATCATTGGCCAGGTCGCTGTTAATTCTGTTGACGAGTGCTTGCTCTGAAAAATCGCCATCTTGTCCGAACGGGACCTCCCTGAGCAGGAAATAACGGAACGCGTCGCTTCCGAAACGTCCGATCATCTCGTAGGGATCAACGACATTACCCCTGCTTTTTGACATCTTCTCCCCTGAAATGGTCCACCAGCCATGGGAAAAGACCTTCTCCGGAAGAGGAAGCCCCGCCGAAAGAAGAAAAGCCGGCCAATAGACCGCGTGGAAGCGGATGATGTCTTTTCCCATAAGATGGAGCTGGGCCGGCCAGACCTTCTCAAACGAGGGGTCGGGATAGCCCGCAGCTGTCAGGTAGTTGACGAGGGCATCCAGCCAGACGTAGATCACATGCTTTTCGTTGACAGGAACAGGGATTCCCCATTTGAAACTGGTTCTGCTGACAGAGAGGTCCTTGAGGCCTGATTCAATAAACCGTACGATTTCGTTTTTCCGGCTTTCAGGCTGGATAAAATAAGGATGGGACTCAATATGGCGGAGTAGCTTGCCCTGATAGGCGGACAGCTTGAAAAAATAGCTCTCTTCCCTGACTTTCTTGACGGGCCGCCTGCAATCCGGACAGTTTCCCGCCTGAAGCTGGAGGTCGGTCCAGAAAGATTCACACGGAACGCAATACCAGTCCTCATATTCTCCGGGGTAAATGTCGCCTTTTTCATAAATCCGTTTGAAGAAATGACCCACTGCGCGGATGTGCCGCTCCTCCGTCGTCCTTATAAAGTCGCTGTGGGAGATATCGAGCTGTTTCCAGAGGTTTTGAAACCGGAGTACCACCCGGTCCGCGAGGCGAATGGGCTCTTCCCCGTTCTGGCGGGCGCTCTCCTCAACCTTTTGTCCATGTTCATCTGTTCCGGTCAGAAAAAGCACCTCGTGGCCTGTCAGCCGCTTGTACCGCGCAATGGCGTCAGCCGCGATCGTGGTATAGGCATGGCCGATATGGGGAACATCATTCACATAATAGATGGGGGTGGTCACAAAAAATAGCTTGCCTGTTTTCATGAATAATCTCTACGCGCTTTCTTTCAAGAGTAATGGATTGCCATTTTTAAAGGAAGCGATCCGGAGGAGAATGTTTTCAAGAACCAGACTTCTGTTCAGGTTCCTGACAAGGTTCCGATCAATATTACGGATCAGATGAAATGTCTCCAGCAAGCTCCTTTTCATATGGAAGGGTTCCATCTGTTCGTAGGAGGAGGC
>DATNMI010000020.1:0-1119 GCA_035602375.1 Nitrospiria bacterium
CGGGTGGCTTTGCGGATAAACTCGATGACAGGAGGGCCAATCGTCAGGTTCGGAACAAACATGCCGTCCATGACATCAACATGGATCATGTCGGCCCCGGCGGCCTCGACTTTTTGAATCTCTCCGGCCAGCCTGCCGAAATCGGCCGATAGAATGGAGGGGGCAATTTTTTTCGTCATCCCTTTTTTACCATCCGGACGGCGAAAAAACCGTCAAGCTCTCCCTCGCCGACATAGGTCCGGAAAAAGTTATCTTTTCCAATAAACCGGTGGCACGGTTCCGGAAGGGCCCCGCGCGGACTTTCAATCACAAAACCGGCATGGCTTTTCAGAAATTTTTCAATCACTTTTTCGTTTTCTTCCGGTTCGGTTGAACAGGTACTATATACCAGCGATCCGCCGGGTTTCAAGCCCCTGGAAACGGAATCGAGAAGCTGGGATTGCGTTCTCGCAAAAGAATCGAGCAGGTTTTCCCGTTTCTGCCATTTGCCTTCCGGATGCCTCCGCAACACCCCCATTCCCGAACAGGGGGCGTCCAGAAGAATTTTATTAAACCCATTTTTCTGAAGTTCTTTGAGCCCGTCGGACAGATCGACCTGACGGGGTTTGACCGAGGTCAAGCCGAGCCGTTTCAGATTTCTCTGAAGAATGGCGATTCGGTCGGGACTCTGATCGACCGCCAATACCTCTCCCCGGTCACCGATCATCTCGGCCAGTTCAGTCGCCTTCCCGCCCGGCGCCGCGCAGGCGTCGAGAATATGATCCCCCGAACGGGGATATAACAGAAAGGGGATCAACTGGGAAGCCTCATCCTGAATATAAAAGAGCCCTTTTTGATAGGAATGGAGCCGCGTGACATCCCCCGGTTTTTCGAGAAAAAGGCCAAGGGGCGAATAATCAGTTTTCCGGGCAGTAACCCCCTCTTCAAGAAGGATGGGAATCAACCTGTCCCGGTCGGTCACGAGCCGGTTGACCCGGATCGTATAGGGAGGGTTGACGGAATGGCGCCGGAACCATTCCCGCGACGCGTCCAGGCCATACCGGCTGACCCATCGCTTGACCAGCCATTCCGGCTGGGAATATTTAATCGCCACCTGCCGGGCGTTCGTGTCCTTGATTT
>DATNMI010000032.1:0-1387 GCA_035602375.1 Nitrospiria bacterium
GTGGGTGCCTGGAACGCCGTCGTACACAAACTTATTGTCCGCCGGCTCCCAAGTCTTGCCACCGTCGTGGGAACGCTGGATCAGCTGGCCGAACCAGCCGCTGGACTGCGACGCATAAAGCCGATTCGGGTCAACCGGTGATCCCTTAAGGTGAAAGATTTCCCATCCGCCAAAATGGGGGCCGCGGACGTCCCAGCGCTCTCGCTTTCCGTCCGACGTCAGGACAAACGCGCCTTTGCGTGTACCAACGAGAACCCGTATACTGCTCATTCCTTCCTCCTTCCTAAAACTCTCGCCGGGCGCGGCACGACGTCTCTTTATGAAACGAACCGTCAATCAGTCGTAACTTGCATCGGCAATGGCTAGTTAATGGTTCCGGTAAAAGGCAACGATTTGTGTAAAAACAGGTCATAATGAATAAAATCAATTTCCAAAGATAAACTGGCCTGCGGTAAATTCCAGCTTTTGGCCTGGAAGGAACCTAAGAAAAAACCTTCTGACGGAAGAGGTGAGAATTTTAATCCGCTCAAGGGTAGTCGAATAAATCGTCCTTTCCTTCAAAACGATTTCTCCTCCTTTTTATTAGGAATTAAAATCTTGGGATTTTCGTTCTTTTTCCTGATCTCTGAGCCTTTTCTCTTTTTTTTTCATCAACCCGTAATATCTGACAACGTATAGGTTGCTTTTTTGCATGTTGAGCCGGTCGCCGTCTTTGAATTTAACTGCGTATTCCCGGGGCGGGTTGTCCATTACTAATCGAGGGAGAAGAATATGTGTGGGCCGCCCTTGTTTATTTTTCACCGGAGCCACGACCAGGATATTTTTTTGAGCTAGATCCTGGCAGCTGAATCGGATTCGCCAGAAATAAGGCGATACTTTATCATAATCCTCGTTATCCAGTTTCACATGATGACCGCTTGGTAAAATGAGTTTCTTCATTTTTACCTCAAACTGAGCTTTCCTTAAATATAAAGAAGCCTGCAAAGCCAAAAACATTATAAAAAGGCCTGTATAGCAGAATTTGAGGTATGAAATAATATTAAGCGGAACAGCTGATTGAGGTCAAATTGATTAATCTCGGGAGGATTCTCTCAATAAACAATTACATGGGACAAAGAAAACTCCCCATTTCCCTCAGTTCTTGAAAAGTCTCCAGCTAATGGATGGGAATGTTAATCAACGTGGGGCCTTTATGAATGCCCAGCACATTTGGTTTATTTTCAAACGAAGCCTTTTCTTGACAGCGGAACACCGTGGGAACCATATTAATGGGGAGGCTAATAATGATCACCCAAAAAAGCAGGTTCCAACTCGCTCTCTATGGTTTAGGGTTCTTTGCTTTATTCCTTGTGTCAATCTTTTCTGTCGGGGAGGCAAACCTGCAAAT
>DATNMI010000037.1:0-1672 GCA_035602375.1 Nitrospiria bacterium
CCTGATTGACATTACCACCGACAATAAAAACCGGACGGCCCCGGAAATACGCATAATCCTCTCCAAGAGCGGCGGAAATCTCGGTGAATCCGGCTGCGTCTCCTGGATGTTTCAGAAAAAAGGGCTCTTGACGGTCGACAAGAACAAGATCGGGGAAGACGACCTGATGGGCCTGGTTCTTGAAGCAGGCGGAGATGATATCAAAACCGGCGATACGCAGTATGAAATTTATACCGATCCCCATGTTTTTGAGGCGGTTAAACAGGCCCTTCAAGTGAAAAAGATCGAGCCTTCCTATGCCGAAGTGACCATGATTCCCCAGAACACGATTAAACTTGAAGGAAACGAAGCCCGCCAGATGATCACCCTGATGGAAGCCCTGGAAGATCACGAAGATGTTCAGAACGTTTACGCCAATTTCGATATTGCCGACCAACTAATGGAACAGCTTGCCGCACGATGAGGGAGATCTGTTGATAAAGGGCTATCTGCCGTGTTGTAACTTCAACCTCGATTTCTCATGTACTTAATATGTACACTCCGGATCGAGGTTTCGTTCCGCCTTGCAGCTAACCCTTTCTGAAACGATCTTTAAGAGGTCTGGAGAATGAGAGTTTTGGGAGTAGACCCTGGAACCCGGTTTACCGGTTACGGCCTGGTGGAGGAATCTGGCGACCGGCTTCAATGTCTTGGGATGGGGGTCATCGCTCCGTCTGCCCGGTTTTCCCTGCCGGAAAAATTAAAATGCATTTATGACCGTTTAACTGAACTGATCCTGGAATTTTCACCAGGGGTTCTCGTGGTGGAAAACACCTTTCTATCCAAGAATATCCAGGTGGCCTTTAAACTCGGTCAGGCCCGGGGCGTAGCATTGCTGGTCGGGGCGCTGGGGGGGCTCCAGGTCGCGGAATATTCCCCGCTTCAGATCAAGAACGCGGTGACAGGTTATGGAAGGGCTGAAAAAGCGCAGGTCTCTTTCATGGTGACCCGTCTTCTCGGACTCGCCGCGCCGCCTGAAACCGACCATGCGGCAGACGCGCTTGCCGCTGCCATCTGCCATTACAACTCCTCCCGCCTGGAATCGCTTCAAAACCGGATATCGGAGAACGCCGCCCGAAGATGATTGCCTGGTTAAACGGCACCCTGATCATGAAATCCCCCCAGGGGATCGTCCTCGAGGTGAACGGAGTCGGCTACCAGGTTCAGGTCTCCCTGAACACCTTTTATCAGCTCCCGGATCTTAAAAATTCCCTTTCGCTCCATATCCATACCCATGTGCGCGAAGACGCGCTCTCTCTTTTCGGATTTATGACGCCGAAAGAGCGGGACCTTTTTCTCCTTCTCCTCGGCGTGTCGGGGATCGGTCCGAAGCTTGCCATGACCATTCTCTCCGGGCTCTCTTTTTCAGAACTGGTTCAGGCCGTCCAGAAAGAAGATCTTGCCCGGCTTGGCACAGTACCCGGAATTGGAAAGAAGACGGCCGGAAGAGTCGTTCTGGAATTGAAAGAAAAGATCACAGACCTAGCCCTCGGAGATGCGGAATCTGGTCAACCTTTCAACGGTTCAATCCCTCAACCCTTTAACGGGGTTCTGGAGGAAGTCCTTTCGGCGTTAGTGAATTTGGGATATAATCGGCTGGTAATCAAGCCGAGGATTGAACGGCTCTGCAAAG
>DATNMI010000051.1:0-1884 GCA_035602375.1 Nitrospiria bacterium
TACCACTCCTTCAATGCCGCTTCCGGATCGCGCGACTTCTTGACCGTCGTATCGCGACGGTGCTCAACAAACGCAACGGCCGCATCAAAGATATGCTCAGCTTCCGAAGGAACATTTGACGGCAAAAGACCATCATTGAAAGCTTTCCGAGCTTCCGCCGCGCCAGTGGCCTGCGCCGCCCGATGCTTTTCCTCTTCATCCTTCGCGGAAATCCCATACGCCGCCTTTTTCTTCGCCTTCTCAATCTCAAACGCAATCGCGATAGCGACGAAGTCCGCAAGATGCCCTAGGGCCAGCTTGTGAACATTCACGCCGTCAATTACCGGCGCGAGCCCTGGGAACGCATCGCCCAGAGTTTCCATCCGCTTCGCGCTTTCCTCAACGCCATCTTCCTTAATTTCCTGCCGTGCCATTCCAAAAACTCCTGTTGGTGAAAAACTTCTAGAGAACAGAACATAGCACTTTTACAGCGCCGTTCAATGAAAAAAGAATGGAATGGGAAGATTTTTTGGGAAAACGAAAAAATGCAGAATCCTGCGGAAGTTGGCATGGAGATTGCAACACGCGCGGGACGCGCGGATGGTAATGTGCCGCCGCGCACCCTTTCCGTCTCTTTCAACGTCCTCTCCCCATCGCCCTGGAACGCACCCTTTCATCATCCCAGAACGTAAGAAGCAATTGGCGTTCACCCCGGCTCAATCCGTCGCAAGAGACTGTCATTTTCTATAGAAAAAAAATTTTTTCTTTACTTATATAATAAACTATGCTAGGCCGACTTTCATATCACTTATGCATTTCACGCATAGCTTAGACCTGCGTTTAGTGCCGGGGTGAAACCAAATCTCTTCTTACGTTTCCAGATGACACATGAGGACGCTCCTTGATGATATTTTCCCCTTGCCTCCCATACGTCATTTTGCTACACTCATAGCTCCCAATTCCCCTTTCGAGAGAACTATGCCAACCCCCACCGAAAAAATTCTCCTTTGTTCCCGAGAGTCAATTGCACTTTGGAGAAGCCTTCAGCGGTTTGAAGAAATTATCCAAAAGTGCCTAGCCCACGCCCCAAAACTTCCTTTAGAAATAAAAGAGGAAGTGGCGTCAACCCTTCTATCAATGGCGCAGCTTCAACCGAGCAATTCTCTTTGGTATGAGAAGGATCTTACGGAAGGCAACCGGGCGAAAGCAAACGCACGCAACACTCGCTGGCGGGCGAAGCAAGCGGTCGCTATTGAAATGCCGATCTACCGCCTTGCGGCGGATGATGAAAACAAAGAAGCCCTTATTCTCTTCATCACTGGCGGCGGAATAGACTCAGTTTATTATAAAAACGAACAGCAAATTATCGACGCAATGAACGCCCGCGTTCAGGATACAAAGAAGGATGTTGAAGTGGAGTTTATGCAGACGTTAGTTAGGTCATATTGGAAGTAAAAATGCCTTGGGTAAGAGAATGCCAATCGTGCGGATATCTTCAGATAGAGAAACAACCAATCAACCCTTTAGATCCATTTTACGTAAAACGGCGGTGCAAAAGCTGCAACCTTAGAAACCTTGATGAAGGATCACTTCGACCTCGGCGGAGGGCGATTTCAAGAGAAAAATATCTGAAAAGTAAAGAATTTCTAAAGTGGAAAGAAGAACAAAAGAAAATAAAAACCCCTGAATATAAATTCGTCACTACCGATGAATATTTTCTAAAAGATTTAACTTCATATAAAAATTAGTTAGGACATTTCGTCCATAAAATCTTCGGAGGAAAAGGAAAATGGCTAAGGCTCAAGATCTCACCAGCAAGTTGGTGCAGTATTTTAACTACGTGGAAAAGGAAATCAAGAACGCCGCTCCCGAAGGGAAGGCGCACATTATGATTTCCGCCTATCG
>DATNMI010000063.1:0-6494 GCA_035602375.1 Nitrospiria bacterium
TGCCCTGTTCATTGCGGAGGGACGCTCCCGCAGGGTTCCTCTTGGGAGAAGAAAACCGTTTCCAAAAGGCCGATTTGAATTGAGAAGCAGTATGTTGAAGTTGCGGTAAAGCCGAAGATGCTGATACCCGTCATCAAGGATAAAAAGATCAATTTTAAATTTTTCAAGGAGACGGAGCCCGGCTTTAAATCGGTCTTTGCCTACCGCGACTATTACGCCTGGAAGCTCTTTGGCAATAAACCAGGCCTCATCGCCGGATCTTTCAGGCGTTTCCAGAATCCGCTGACCGTCCGATACGAGCTTGAAGCTTTTGGCGTCCCCCTCCCTCCCATATCCCCGGCTGAGGACCGCAACCTGATTTCCCCGCTTCTGGAAATGGGTTGCCAATTCCAATACCATTGGTGTTTTTCCTGTTCCGCCAACCGTAATGTTCCCGACGCTGATCACCCGCCTCGGGAGCCTTTTTGTTCGAAAAACGCCAAAACGGTAGAAAAGAGACCTTATCCTGACAAGGAATCCATAGGCAAGAGAAAGCATTCTTAAAAGAAAAAAGAGCGCTTTTAACGGCGCCCCTTCTGCGCTCTCAGATTCGAGGATCTTGGCAAACCATTGTCTTGAAGAAGTATAGGTCTCTGTTTTCATGCGAGATACTTTTCTATCCATTGAATATTCTTGATGGTCGCTCCCTGATTTTCAAGCAGAATTTCTCTGGCCGTTTTCCCTGTCTGTTCCAGAAGAGAAATATGATCAAGGTATTTTATCATTTTTTCTTCCATGTCCTGTACATCATGGACTTCGATCCCGGCGCCACGGGATTTAAACAATTCCGCCATCTCCCTGAAATTCTCCATATATGGACCGAAGAAGGGAGCCTTTCCCCAGATCGCCGGCTCCAGGATATTATGGCCGCCCTTTGGAACAAGACTCCCTCCGACAAAAGAAATCGTCGCCCAGCCGTAAAACTCATTGAGTTCACCGATTGAATCGAGGAGTAAAACCGGCGCTATGCTGGAAAGCGCGGTTACCGAAAAGTCCGGATTGCTTCTTCTGAGAAGCGGCTCCCCTCTCTTTTGAATTATCCTGGAAACCTCTTCAAACCTCTCAGGATGGCGGGGGGCAAGGATCAATCCCGTTCTTGGATGCTTCACCCGGATATGGAAATGCGCCTCAAGGAGCATTTCTTCCTCTCCGGAATGGGTGCTACCCGCCACAATCCAGTCCCACCGATCCAGGGAGGGAACATCAGGAAATAATTTTTTTTCATTTTTCACTTCCCTGTCATATTTTGTGTTTCCCGTACGAAACGTTTTTCGGGCATCTGCTCCGAGAAAAAGAAGTTTTTCATGGTCTTCGTTGGATTGCACTAAACAGAGGCTGAACTTGTTTACCCAGGGCTTAAAGAAGGTTTTAATCAGGCGATATCGGCGAAATGACCGGTCTGAAATTCTGCCGTTCAGCAGAACAGCGGGGATCATTCTTCGCGATAATTCATCCAGAAGGTTCGGCCAGATTTCTGTTTCAAAGAAGATCACAATTTTTGGGCGCAGGCGGGTTAACACTCTTGCGATCACCCATGGAAAATCAAAAGGAAAATAGAAGAGCCCGTCGAGCGCCGGAATCCTCGATAAAGCCGTCTCTCTTCCTGTAGCCGTTACGGTAGAAAGAACCAGCTTTTTATCCGGATGCCTTTTCTTCAAAGCTTCAATCATAGGAAGCGCCGCCATAGTTTCCCCGACAGAAACAGCGTGGATCCAGATCACTTCGCCTTTTTTGATCTCTGAAAGAAATTCGGGGGAATAGACGCCAAACCGTTCTTTCCAGTCCTTCCGGTATTTCCTCTTGAATAGGCTCATGGCCCACCAGAAGGCCAGAATGGGGGACAAGAGCAGGAGGAGAACGTTATAGAGGACCATAATAGGAATCTGCCTCATCGGTTATTTCATTCAGGATATTTTCCAGGTCTTTTCTCTTCTCTTCAGATTCCTGACGCGATGCTTCCCGGGAGACTGATACGGGATTGCCCCAAACGAAGACGCCTCTGGAAAAAGGGTGAGGAATCAAAAACCTGTCCCATGAATTCAGAGTTTTTTTTTTGAAGCGGAAAATGAAACAGGGAGGATGGGAAGCCCCGTCAGTCTCGCCAATTCTATGATTCCCATCTGAACATTTCTGGCGGGTCCGCGAGGGCCGTCAGGCGTAATCGCAATATCCGAAACGCGGGAGGTCCTGATCATCTCCCTGAAAGCCTGCGATCCTCCCCGGGTCGTAGAACCCCGGATGGACTTAAATCCGAAAAATCTCATCGCCCTGCTGACGATTTCCCCATCGCCATGCTGGCTGATCAGAATATGAATGGATTTGCCATGATAACAATAAGGCATCATTAACTGCCTGCCATGCCAGAATGCAAGAATAAAGCGTCTGTTATTTTTGAAAAATCCGCCCGCGACTTCCTTCCGCACTACTTTGATTCTCATAGTTAGACGGATCGCAGCCAGAACCAGAAACCCGATCAATGAAAAGAGTCTCATGAATAATTTATTTTTCACCGCGGTGTTTCCTTAAACTGGCGGTCATATAGTTTCCTGTAGAGACCTCCCCGCCCAAGAAGCTCGGTATGGGTGCCAGCTTCAGCAATTCTCCCCCGTTCCATGACCAGTATCCGCGTTGCGTTTTGAACGGTGGAAAGCCGATGCGCGATGACAAATGTAGTTCTATTTTTCATTAAGCTGGAAAGCGCCTGCTGAACCATGAATTCCGACTCCGAGTCAAGCGAGGAGGTGGCCTCATCCAGAATCAGAAACGGGGGGTCTCTGAGAATGGCTCTGGCAATCGCCAGCCTTTGGCGCTCTCCTCCCGATAAATTTGCGCCTCTCTCTCCAATTCGGGTCTGATACCCTTCCGGCAATTTGCTGATAAACGGGTCGGCATAGGCCATCTTTGCCGCCGCAATAACCGCATCTGTTGAAATCCCGGTCAATCCGTAGGAAATATTTTCGTGGATGGTATCATCAAACAGAATGATCTCCTGGGTCACCATCCCGATTTGCGCGCGCAATGAGAAGAGCGTGATTTTCCTGGAGGCGATTCCATCTATTTCAATCTCCCCCTTATCCACCTCATAAAATCTAGGAATAAGATTGACAAGCGTTGTCTTTCCGCTGCCGCTCTCTCCGACCAGGGCGATAATGTCCCCTTTGTCAGCACGGATATTAATTTCTTCCAATGCGGACCGGGAACTCCCTTCGTATCTAAAACCGACATTCCTGAAGGCAATGGTTCCCTTTGGATGGACTAGTTCAATGGTTCCCTTGTCCGTCTCTCTTTCCGTGGGATAATCAAGGATATGAAAAAGGCGGTCTGCGGCGGCCAGGGATTGCTGGAGGGAGTTATAGGTGACGCTCAGGTTTCTCACAGGCCCATACATGAATAGACAGGCGGTCATAAAGGAAAAGAAGGTTCCAGGAGTGGTGACCCCCGCAATGACCTGAAAACCGCCATACCAGATGATAAATCCCACGCCTATGGCCCCAATAAATTCCATCAAGGGAGACGATGCTTCCATGATCTGAACCCGTTTCATCGCGTTTCTGAAATATTTAAAACCGATCTTGTTCAATCGGTCCGTCTCCATTTCTTCGGTCCGATAGGATTTGATCAGCCGAATGCCCCCGTAGGTCTCCTGGAGATGCACCGTCAGGTCGGCAATGGTCGCCTGACCTGTTCTGGAGACGTCACGCAGCCGCCTTCCAAACCGGACTAGAGGGTAATAGGCAACCGGGAGAACGACAAGGGCTAAAATCGCCAATTTCCAGTTCTGGTAAACGATCACTCCCGCCAGGGCAAGAATTGTCAGGGATTGCTGAAAAAGGTCCTTGATTCCGACCGAAAGCGTGCTCTGGAGGAGGTTAACGTCATTGGTCACATTCGAAATGAGCTGCCCTGAGGCGTTTTTATTATAATACCCGAGCGGAAGGTGAAGGGAGTGGTGATAAACCCTGGTTCTGAGATCCAGAATGGCTCTGCACCCGACATAATACATCAGATAGGCCTGGCCATAGGAACAGATTCCTTTTAGCAGGGCAGTCCCGAGAATTGCCAACGGAACGACAAGAAGGAGTTTTGCTTCCTTATTAATGAAAATACCGTCAAGGACGGGTCGGACCAGCCAAGCGTATAGCGCTGTTAACCCGGAAACGCCCACGCCAAAAATTCCCGCCATCACAATTCGGGACATGTACGGCCGCACATGGGATAGAAGGCGTAAATAGATTTTCATGGTTTTAGAAGCCTCAAAACCGATTCAGCGGCCCGGACGCTTGCTTTTCGTTCCCCAAGAATGTGTCGTAATTTTCCCAGCTTGCGGAGCATACCATTTCTTATGTGATGATCATTTAAAAGCGTTTTGATTTCATGGCTGATCCTGTCGGGATTAGCCTCGTCCTGTATCAATTCAGTAACAATTGTATCACCGGAGATAATATTAACAAGGCTGATCTGTTTAATCTTTAAAAGAAATTTTCCAATCCAGTAGGTAAAACGGGAGACTTTATAGATCACCACCATCGGAACTCCGATGATTGCGGCTTGAAGCGTGGCCGTTCCGGATGCTACCATGATCACATCGCAGGCGGCCATGACCCGGCTCGAATCTCCTTTGACCGGCCTGACATGTTCCAGATCTCTGCCCATACGCCTTTGAATATTATCCAGGGTAAAGGTGGGAGCGACCGGAAGCAGAAACTGAAGGCGGGGAATCCCCTTTCTGAGAATTTTCGCTGATGCCAGCATGACCGGCAGAAGCTTCCCAAGTTCACTTTCGCGGCTTCCGGGACAGAGGCCGATCACAGGGCGGTCAGGGTCGAGCCCAAATTCTTTTTTTAGCGAGGGCTTGTCGTAAAACGGGGCAATTTCCTCGATAAGAGGGTGTCCCACATATTCAACCGGCACGCCGGCTTTCCGGTAAATTTCCTCCTCGAACGGAAGAATCACCAGCATTTGGCTGACCAGGCGCCGGATTAGCGATATTCTCCCTTTTCTCCAGGCCCATACTTGAGGACTGATGTAATAGGTCACCGGAATTCCCATTTTCCGGGCTACCCTGGCCACCCTCAGATTAAAGTCCGGATAATCAATCAGGATCAGATGATCGATAGACTCATCTTTAAGTGTGCCGGTTATCTTTTGAAAGGCGGCCCGGATGACATGGAGATGCGTAAGAACTTCCGTCAGCCCCACAACGCCGAGGGAGGCGTTATCAAAAATTATTTTTCCGCCCGCCGCTTTGATACAAGGACCGCCGACGGCAAAAATATTAATTCCGGAGTCCTTCTCCAGAAGGGCTTTGACCAGGTTCCCGCCATGCAGGTCTCCGGATGTTTCCCCCGTGACGATAAGAATATTTTTGATTTTCGCGGATGTCAATTCTTTACCGTGACTCTCCGTCAGAATATCCTTTTATGGTGGGCCAGCGCTATCCGGGCTATCTCCTCCGCCACCCTCAGGGCCTCTTTCCCCTCCTGCCCGGAAATGGAAGGGGGTTTTCGCGTCCTGACATTAGAAATAAAATCAGCAAGTTCAAGTTTCAAGGGTTCTTCTTTTTCAACAGCGGGGTTTTCAACAACAACCCGGCTCTGGCCGTTTTCGATGATCTTTTTTGCAATGGTCACCGATTGATTTTGATAATCAAGGGAAATGTACGCATCATGCTGAAAAATCCTTACCTTTCTCATTTTTTCAAGCGATACCCTGCTGGCCGTCATATTGGCGATACAGCCCGATTTAAACTCCAGCCTGGCATTGACGATATCTATTTCATTGGACAAAACAGGTATTCCAACGGCTCTGATTTCAGATATTGGAGAAGAGGTCAGACTGAGGATAATATCAATATCATGAATCATCAGGTCCAGGATGACATTGACATCGGTCCCTCTGGAAGCAAAAGGGCCTATCCTGTGGTTTTCGATAAATAGCGGGTTCTGGATCTTGTCCCGGACGCTCAGATAGGCCCTGTTATATCGCTCAATATGGCCGATTTGAAGAATGGCCCCGTTCGGCCCGGCCGTCTCTATCAAAGATTGGGCCTCCTCCACAGTAGTCGTCATCGGTTTCTCAAGGAGAACATCTTTTTTATTCTGAAGACAATCCTGTGTAATTGAATAGTGAAATTGCGTCGGCACCGCGATGCTCAATGCATCAACCAGAGGGAAAAGGTCTTTAAAATCCTTGAAATAAGGGGTTTTGTATTTAACACCGATCTCTTCGCCCCTGGCCGGGTCTGTGTCGGAAACCCCGGCCAATTCTACGCCCTCCATGGTGGAATAAATTCGGGCATGATGCTGGCCCAGGTGACCCACCCCGACCACCCCTACTCGTATTTTTTTCATGTAATTTAGCCTCTAATAATTGACGCCAATAATGGAAATACCCTCCTGATTTGCCAGACTGAGGGTCTCTTCCCGGTCGATCAGGATCGTCTTTCCCGCCTCCAC
>DATNMI010000064.1:0-1048 GCA_035602375.1 Nitrospiria bacterium
ATTCCATGTCCGCGATGATGGTCCGGATTCTCTCAGCTTGATCCTTTGGGAGAAGTTCCATCATCTTGATCATCTGATCGTGAGGTAAGACGGAAAATAGATCGGCAAGTTGCGGAACCGACATTTCTGAGAGAATCGTTCTGGCTCGTTCCTGCCGAACTTTACCGATAAGCTGCCGCTGTGCCCGGGGTTCAGCTTCGACTAGCACTTCGGCGGCCTTTTCTGAATCGAGTGCAGAGAAGACCGCATGTTGCACCTCGCCGGAAAGGGTCTCGATGGCATCAGCGAGGTCTTCCCCAGGTAATTCCTTGATCTGTTCACGGGCGATCGAAAGGGAAACAGCGTCGCGTTCACCTGCATCCTCCAGTGAGAGCGGTTGCACGTATCGCCAGGAGATGAGTTGATCATTGGCCCATTTAAACCGCTCCAACCCCCATCTGCGGAGAAAGCCGTTAAAAGAAGTGTCCACATGAATGATGATCATCCGTCCCCTCGAATAGAGGAGTTGAACGTCATTAACTACTTCCGTCTTGCGGCCATCCATGTCCAGGATCGTGCGGCCTAACAAATGGTCGCCCAACAGAGTCCAGCCCTTTTGATCAACAAACGATGGATACGGCTGCCCATTTTCATTCGGCCTGATGAAGATGGCGTCGTCATCGACTTTAATAACCTTTTCCCATGGGATGAACTCATTTGGCCGGCCCATATTGTGTTCGACATAAATCCCGACCGCCTCAGGAAACGGCTCCACCAGCCGAAAAACCAGGTCGGTGACCTTTCTGATTTTCTGGGGGTATTTTTCAGCACAAATCCGCCGTTTGAGCAGCTGGGTGAAATAGAATAGCTGGTAATCCTCGTGAGAAGGCACGGGTGACCCAGTGAATGCCGGACGGGATGATGGAGGATCCATTTCAGTTTACCCTCATTGCGGGGAACCGAAGAATTCCGGGAACAGGACGGAAACACCGTAGGCTGTTGAGATAATAATTACGAAGATGGTGATACTCCAGTTGGCAATGTTTTCCCAGCGATTATTGACGTGGTC
>DATNMI010000025.1:0-1426 GCA_035602375.1 Nitrospiria bacterium
TAGACTGATAAAATTCTATATGAACATTCTTGCATATTCATAGGGTGTTACGGAATAAAATGCCTCAGCGTATTCGATCGCTCTTTCACGGGTAGAGGTGATTCCTCGATAGCGGTTTAAAGAGACCGCCAGATCGATGTAATTGACCGACGCCATCTGGCTCTCGCAGATTGCAATTGCTTCCTTTTTAAATTCAATCACATCGCTGATGTCGATAACCTGGTTCGGAAAGAGGGGCGCCCAGACCTCATAACTTCTGATTTCCGATTTCAGTCCGGGAAGTGTTTTAAGGGCTGCGGCGAAATGAAGGCTCAGGGCAATATGATCCTTATGCCGATCGAGGTGGAATGGAATATAAATGACATCAAAGTTTTCTTGCTTCAAGGTTGCTTCGATGATTTCCTGTATATCAGGATATTTTGACAACTGCTCGGCAGGAAAGTCGTGAAAAGAGACTTTTTTATAATCGAGGTATGATGCTATCTTTTCCCCCTCATTCTTTCTCCGTTCACTTTCCGTTGTAAAATAAATGACTGTAACCGGAATCCCCAGCCGGCGATAGTGATATAAAGTACCGCCAAGTCCAATCACATCATCGTCGATATGAGGGCAAAGGACAAGAACTGATTTTTCCTGACCGGGATTGATGATTGTCACTGAAGACTTCCGCGAGAGGGACTGATCCGCGTAATATTTAAAAATACTCTTCCAGTAAAGCCTCGGTTGCGTCCAGTTTTTTATTTTATCAATTAATTTCATCTGGATTCAGGAAAGGATAGTTCGATAATAAAGATTTGTCTCATCTGCCATTCTTTTATAATTAAAGAACTCGTTGATTCTTTTCTTTCCCTCTTCGCCCATCTGTTTTCGTCTTTCCGGATTTTCATACAGGTGGATGGTCTGTTTAATGAGGCTGTCTCTGTCTTCCGGCGCGATCAGAAAGCCGGTTCTTCCATCTTCGACGATCTCTCTGTTGCCCCCTGTCGTACTGGCGATCACCGGAAGACCGGAGGCCATCGCTTCCATGATCGATAAGGGGCACCCCCCCTCCTGATCATAGGAAAGGAGCACAAAAAGGTCGAGGGTAGAGAGGATATGGGGGACTTGCCGGAATGACAAATTACCGGTAAAGATGATCCGGTCCCAGACATTTAATTTCCTGGCGTAGCCGATCAGTTCAGGGAGCATGGGTCCGCTCCCCCCAATAATCCACCAGGCTTCCGGGATTTTTTCTAACAGGTTTGGAATTGACTGAATGATGGAGAAATGTCCTTTTCCCTTCGGATAATGGATGTTGCTAATAATTCCGGTTACGAAAGCCTTTTCGGGTATTCGATAGAGAGCCCGATATTTTCCCCGAGGGACGGAAAAGGTCGAGGGATCAATGCCGTTATAAATCAGTTTAAGATGGGTCTCCGGAATACCT
>DATNMI010000073.1:0-2052 GCA_035602375.1 Nitrospiria bacterium
CCCTCCCGGGTCCGGATATCATAGCCTGCCGCAAAGACATGACAGGTATCCAGGCAGACTCCGGCCCGCTCGGGCCACCTGAGCACATCGAGGATCATCCTCATATGTTCAAACCTGTAGCCGATAGAAGTGCCTTGCCCCGCGGTGGTTTCAATCAGGAGCCGAACCTTGAATCCGGCCGCTCTTTTCATCGTCCGATTGAGGCTTTCGGCCGCCATTCTGCACCCCTCTTCCTCACCGGACCCAAGATGCGCGCCTGGATGAAATACCAGATAAGGAATATCGAGTTGTTCGCATCTCTCCATTTCTTCGTAAAACGCAATTTCCGATTTTTCCCGGTCTGCGGGTTTGGGCGAAGCCAGGTTAATCAGGTAAGAGTCGTGGACCAGAACCGGGCCGCTCCCCCACGATTTCCTCCGGGCTTTGAATGCTTCCACTTCTCCGGGATGCAACGGTTTGGCTTTCCATTGATTGGAATTCTTGCTGAAGATCTGGATCGCCTCGCACTGAACCGAGGCTCCCCTCTCTACGGCCCGGTCGAGACCGCCGCTAATTGACATATGAGCGCCTAATCGCATATGGTGGTGATTATGGAGGAGAGATTGCGGGGTGTCAAGATTGAACTCCCGGAGGCATCATGAAGATCTTTTTAAGATGGCTGATCAATGCGGTGGGCATTCTTTTCGCCTCGCGCCTCATTGAAGGCATTCATATCGACAATGTCACGACCGCCCTGGTGGCCGCAGGCCTGATCGGAATAATTAATCTCCTGATCCGGCCTTTCATTATCATTTTGACTTTACCGATAAATATTTTGACGCTGGGTCTTTTTACATTCGTTATTAACGGATCCATTTTTTATTTGATCGGCAATACCGTCAAAGGAATGGCCGTTGACAACTTTTGGGCCGCGCTTTTAGGCGCTTTTCTTGTATCCTTAATTAACGGAATAGCCCATCTTCTCATAAAATCTTCCCCTCAGGAAGAGTCCCGGCGCCAACGTTGAACAGCGGAATAACCGATGCCAAGTTTGACAACGAGCGCGGGTTCCTCTAACATTTCATCCCATGCCGGAATATCTGTTGGGATTCGATCAGGGAAGCTCCAGTTCAAAAGCCGTTCTGACGGACCAATATGGAAAAATCATACGAACGGCGGCCGTTCCTCTCAAAACATTCCAGCCTGCGGCCGGACGGGTTGAACATGACCCCTCCGCCATTCTCCGCTCCCAACTGGAGGCCGCAAAACAGGTTCTTACCACTATCCACAAGACCAAAACATCCATCGCCGCTATCGGTATTGCCAATCAACGCTCCACCTTTCTTCTCTGGGATAAAGGCTCCGGCCGGCCCTTAGGCCCGGCAATCAGCTGGCAGGATTTACGGGCGGACGGACTGATTCCGCAATGGGAGGGGCATCGTGAAGGAATTCGATCCAAAATCGGCCTGATGCTGACCCCTTATTATGCCGCGCCAAAAATCCGGTGGCTTCTGGACCATGTGAAGGGTCTGAGGGCAAAAGCGGACCGTGGGAAGTGCCTCTTTGGAACGATCAACACCTGGCTGATCTGGCACCTCACCCGCGGAGAGATTCATGCGACCGACCATACCAACGCAGCACGAACGCTCCTGATGAATCTTTTCACGCTTTCCTGGGATGAAGAGCTCCTCTCCCTGTTTGATATTCCCTCCGCTATACTTCCCCAAATATACCCGACGACGGCAGACTTCGGCCAGGCGCATATTTCCGGAAGGAAGATTCCGGTGAGGGCCAGTATCGGAGACCAGCAGGCCGGCCTGATTGGAATCGGGGCGGTCCATCGCGGAGAATCAGTTGTCAATTACGGGACCGGAGGGTTTTTCCTGGTCAATACCGGTTCCCGGCCGATTATCGTTTCAGGCCTTCTCTCGAGCCTTGCATGGACAACATCCGATAGGAAAGTTTATGTCGCGGAGGGGACCGTCAATTCGGTCGGGACGTTATTTGAATGGTTAAAAGAATCCGGATGGATCAAGGCCGTGAGCGAGATAGACAGGCTGGCAGGCGCCTCTC
>DATNMI010000078.1:0-12556 GCA_035602375.1 Nitrospiria bacterium
CTGTTCGGCTGAGCAGAGGCTTTACCTCTCCACAGCCAATCGTGGCGAGGCCCACAGTAAATCGTCAGTCGTTTGCGCCTCACACCTTTGGCCATCTGCCTGTGTCCGGACCCCCGCTTCGAAGCTATTCTGTTCCCTACCCCTATACCCGCACCCTCCTTTCAAGTTCAAGGTCCTTTGCCCCATCGATGAGCCATCAGTTTGGTGGTACGGGGCCAGGAGGGGGATTTGGGCATGCTCAAAACAGGAGTTTTTCGCACAGATAATGGCGGGTAGCCGGGGTTCGGTAACAGACCCCGGCTAACCCGACTCATCGGAGGAAATAATGTCTAAGAAAATAGTTTTTTGTGCGGATGGCAGTTGGAATCATCCGAAGAGTCCTGTAATAGTTACCCCGGCTGATACGAACGTCTACAAGTTATTCAAGACCCTTGCCGTAACAGGCACTCAGGTGACATTCTATGATGACGGTGTTGGTGCGGATGGGACTCCAATAGACCGTGTCGTGGACGGCGCAATTGGTGAAGGCCTCTTTCAGAAGATTAAAGATGGTTATACCGCCATTTCCCACTTTTACGAGAAGGACGATCAGATATTTATCTTTGGTTTCAGTCGAGGTGCCTATACAGCCAGGAGTCTTGCCGGGATGATTGCAATTTGCGGACTGCCTACAGAAAATTTCGATCAAAATCTAGTCCCAATAGCATTTAGAGCCTACCGTGAAAAGGATAAACGAGCCAGCCTTCTCGCAAGTCTCAAAAATTATTCCCTCTATGATGCGAAAATAACGATGGTAGGAGTCTGGGACACCGTGGGCGCTTTAGGTATTCCAATTGGATTTCGTGACATTGATAATGCGATTTACGGTTTTCTTGACACTGGTCTTCATCCAGATGTACTCGCCGCGTACCATGCGCTATCAATTGATGAACATCGCTGTGAGTTCAAGCCCACTTTGTGGACGTCTCCGCCTGCGCCTTCACAGGTCGTACAGCAGGTATGGTTTGCAGGCGTTCATTGCGACGTGGGGGGAGGTTACGCGGAATGCGGACTTTCAGATATCACTTTAGGCTGGATGTTAGAAAATGCCATTAAGAATGGAATCGAAGTCGTAAGCAACGCAGCAGCTCAGTACAAGAATATCGATGCTAAACACGCTTTGGATCAGGCCCATGAGTCCTGGAGCCCTCTGTGGGGTTTCCCTGAACGCCGATCTGTTCCGGCTAATGCCGTCATTGCGAACAGCGTGGATGTTCGGGTGTCCGCCGGAATTGGTTATCATCCGCCTAATCTCAATTTTGACTCTTCGGATCATCTTGCCCGGTATTCCTCAGAGGTAGTAGTCAGTATTCCTGTTTAGGCCCGGAAATAGCGAAGCTGTTACTAGGTGCAAAATTAAAGCAGGCTTTCGAACTGTAACTCTAAACCTGGGTAAAACCGTATTGTGTTCAAGAAGTTCTTCTATGGTGGCAACTTTCGTTTACAGGAAGTAAGATATTTTTACCAAAAGTCTGAAAGATTTTAAGGCCTCAGTTTTGACTCTTTTTGATTTGTGTTCACCTTTTTTATTTAGGAAGTGGATTTGTTCCCGGTTTTGGACAGTCTCCCTCTCCAATCCGCATTGTTTTTACCATTTCTTTATGCAATCTTCATAAAACTTTACCTCTCCTTTATCCATTCTTCATAATTTTGATATACCCTGTTGACTCATTATGAAAGTGAATCGTCCCCACTTTCCTATTCACCCAGGAGGTGACACATGATTCCTATCAACGGTTTTTTTGAGTATGGGATTGCCGCTTTATTAGGAGCACTGGGCATGCTTGGCTTAAGTATATGGGCCATGCTTACCGATGATTTCCGCTAATTAATATGCGCTCCCCGGGAACCTATCCGGAAACCACTGCTCCCTCTCGCCTTCTGATAAGAAGGCTGCTTAAAAAAGAGTGATTCTTCTCTTTGATTTTAGGGTGGAATATTTGAGTCAGTATTTTAGATCTATCTGATCTATAGAAATGGGTAGACCGAACACACCTCTTTCCCTCTCTCAGAGGAGGAACTGCTCGAAGGATTGTGTCTGCTCGATGGGGAATAACCATGAAGTCCTAGCTATTCATGGATAGGTTGGATTTTTTCGAACATATGACCGGGACCTCGTCACATTTAAATTTTAAGTAATTAAAAAATCACGATGAAACAGATTTTATGTAAGGATGCGGGGTGTTGTGGCGATACGATTAAGGCGGAGAATGATCGGGAGCTGAGAAATAATTTTTTTGAACACCTAAGAAAGTTCCATCCTGACATGTTAAAGACCATGTCCCCTGAAAAAAAGAGGGAGTTTAATCAAAAGCTTCACAAGTTTACAAAGACAATTTAGGATAGTCTTCATGACCTTGTGGCAGGTTGATCGTTTCTGTGGAGTGAATGCTTTTAAATGATTTAACGTTATTGAATATAATTATAGAGTCAGGTTTTTTTGGATGAAGGATGTTATTACTTGTTTTGATGGTCTGGATAAATGGTCCTCCGTTCAATTGACCGGGTTGGATGGGTACGGAGGTCATTGGGTTCAAGAACAAGAACTTATTCTTCCATGGACGATGCGTTTTGAAAGGAGTGACCAATGAATATAGCGGAAATTCAAACCAAACTTTATAAAGTGGCATGCCCCATGTGCCACAATGCCACCTTAGAAGTCATTCTGAGGTGTGATCTGGGTTACGGCGAATGTTTGGCTACAGGAAAGTGTCAGAGTTGTGGAACTATCTATGAGATTAACACGGAAAATCGGCCACTCGACGACGGTAAGGGATTATTAGAACAAGTGACCTGTTCCTATTGTCGCGCCAAGGAGGTTCGATTGGATTTCCGCTGTGAGCTTTCGTCGCGCCAATGTTTTTACGTTGCCGGATGCTACAGCTGCGGAAAACCGGTGTTTCCTGCCGCTTAGCTCGCGGGTCTTTACTTATCAACTCGAACAATTCTTATGACGCACTATACAATTTAGTAAAGGATCTTATAGTTATCCAGCTTCGGACAGGCTCAGTCCTTCGAGCAGTTCCTCGTCTGAAAAAGGAAAAGAACTATGTTCGTTGTGCCCATTTAAATAGAGCGGACAGACCCAAAAATCATCCTTCCGGACGAGTTTTTTTTCGCACACTTCACAAGAATGTATTGTCATTTTTTTACCTTCCTATGAGTTTTACAGTTAGCGTTCGGCTGGCCGGAGATTGTAAAAATCCCGGCCAGCCTCAAGAAGGGATATCTCACTTTCCCCCGCTTGACACATCCTCTACTTCAGGTTCATAAATAAAGTCCCGGGCGCCAGCCGGATTGTGGGTCAATAAGAATTCGATAGCATCGATATTCCTCAATTCCGCCGCTTTGTCGAGCGAGGTCGCACCGTGGTCATCGGCTATATTGGGATTGGCTCCAAAGATCATGAGAGTTCTGATGATATCCATCTTGGCCCATCCTGCTGCTTTGTTGATCGGCGTTTCACCCCTAAAATTCACTGAATTGGTATTGGCATGATGAATCGCCAGGAATTCTACAATCTCTTTGTGTCCCCGCTCTGCCGCCACAAACAACGGCGTCTCGCCATCCTTATCCCTGGCGTTAATATCCGCGTGGTGCAGCACGAGAAGTTCCACAATATCTTTCTGAGCATAATCTGCAGCCAGATGTAACGGCGTTGCGCCATCTTTATTCCTGGCGTTCATATCCGCGTTATGTCCGAGGAGGAATTCGACAACCTTGATATTCCCATCCGCGACGGCCCAGTGAAGAGGGGTATAACCATCCCTGTCTCTGGCATTAATATCCGCCTCATATTTCAAAAGGAACTTCATAATCCCCTGATAACCCCATCCCGTCGCGACGTGCAACGGCGTGACACCATTTTTGTCACTTGCGTTGACAGTGGCGTTATGAGAGACCAGGTAGATAACCGTCTCAAAATCGCCGGAGGCTGCCGCCCAGTTAAGAGGCGTTGCGCCATCGGTGTCTCTGGCGTTAACATCCGCGTTGTGATCCAATAAGAGTTTAACCATTTCAAAACCATAACCGTACTCTCCTGCCACAATGTGCAATGCCGTTGCTCCGCTTTTACCCCGGGAATTAACATCTAATCCCGCGGACAACAATTGGTTGACCAGTTTCACATCCCCTTTTCCTGCGGCCTCTATGAGCATCTCACCGGATCCATTTTCTATGAATTCCGACCCGGCGTGGCCCGATCCTGCCAGTGCCATTTTCGGAGTTCCGGAAATGACAGCGATACTGAAAACCAGAGCGACCCATAGATATTTTCGACCTGTTATCTTCATGTCTGCTCCCTTCTTGTAATATTTTTATCTTGTAATGTTTTTAAACCTGTTGATTCGATTTTGGTGACAGTGATGCCTTTCCTTCTTGGCGATCAGAGCATCTTGCATCAAAGCGGGCGCTCTTCTCTGTCCCGATCTGCCATCGGCGATAACCGGGAAAAGCTCCCCGACTCCGCGCTGGTGCCCGATGTCAGAGAAAAATGTCACCAACATCACTGTCGCAACTTGTATTAACCATCAAAACTACAGATCTCATTCAACAATGTATCTGTCGCAATACCAGTTGTCAGGTTTGTCAAATATCAATAACCCTCACACCCTAAGCTGCAAGCCTCAGCATCTCTTGCTTGCTGGAAAAACCCCTTCCTGCAAACGGGCCGGTCACACAATAATAAGTCTCCGTTTTTTTGTCATAGTGGCATCCATACTCATCGAGGCCGATTTCCTCTCCCGGCGCGTTTGCCATCCAAACGGCCTGAACCAGGAAAAGAAGCATCCAACCTATAAAACCGACCCCAACAATAATTTTCAGCAGGCCCAATTCATTGGGCAGCATTTCCGCTCCAAAAACATTTAAAGTTTCCATTGTTTTTTCTCCTTTATTTATAAGAGCCCCGAATGGGCTACCGGAAAACGCTCCCCCTCCCTCAGCGGGTGAGGCGGCTCCGATCAATTCCGTGATACTGATGCCTTCATTGGCCACCGAGACGTTTCCCGCGCCGTCGATGGCTATCCCGAAGGGATGTTTAAACCCGCTGACGGTGAAGCCTGTGGCGGGGGAGATCGTTTTCCCGCTGGAATCTAGTTTTGATACGCTGTTGTTGCCGTAATTGGCCACCCAGACATTTCCCTCGGAGTCGATGGCAATACCCAGCGGCCTGTTCAGCCCGCCGCCAGTAAAGCTCGTGGCGGGGGAGAGCGGTTTCCCGCTGAAATTTAGTTTTGTGACGCTGTTGTCGCTGTAATTGGTTACCCAAATAGTTCCTGCGGAGTCAACAGCAATCCCCTCTGGATTACTAAGATAACCGCCGGTGATATTCCGGGAAAGGATGAAATCATCGGTGGATGAAGCGGCCGGGGAAAAGGCGCCGATGATTCCGATGAGAATTGCCGACAAGAAATACACTTCAACGGACTTTCGAAACATTTTGTCACCTCCTTGCGGTTAATCTATCCGGTTAAAATCAATTACTGTAAAAGCAAGGAACATCATATTATTTACCTACCTCATTGGTTAGCAGACTACACTTGTTTTATGAAAACTGGATAAAGAACAGATAAATTTTTACAAATGTTGTGTAAAGAAATGGTAAAGGAGACAGAATTTAGAGACTGAAAGTGTCAAAGATTTAGTATAGATGTTGAAAATGTGACATTCTAAGGATTTAGATAAGGGAAAGATGAACTGAAACGGGTCGAAGGCGAGGATAAAAAAAAAGGTGAAACACGAAAATCAAATTTTAAGCTTGTAAGGAATGGAGAGGGGGTAACCTGAAGCTTCCAGGAAGTATCGGTTAATGTAGGGTCCCGTATATTGCCAGACATATCCATGCCCATTGGATCCAATCCAACACCCGAATTTTATCTAATTCCATCACGAGATGACCTTTCAATGAATGCCTTCCAGTTGTCGGGAAGAGTATTCAATCCCGACACCCGCTTAAACTGTTCGATAGCAAGGGGAACTTCTTTAAACTTTCCCTCAGCCAGCAAGTCTCCCCCTCCATCCCTTGCTTCTGCGTGTACGACAATACTCCGAAACGAAGCCGCTGGGACCGGAAAAAATCCTCTTGACCTGGCCGTTACCAGTAACGGGCGTTTTCTTTATGCCCTGGACCCGGGTAGTGGGAATGTCGACATGTTTCAAATCGGACAGAACGGCTGCTTAACCAATTTGGGCGCAATTAATGGGGAACTGTTTTTATAGCATTCTATAATTTTGCACCTGATAACAGTGGAACCCGGTATTATGGCATGTCCAATCTTCGGCGGATTCTAACCAATAGCCCTTCGGTCCATAATTTGGCCACCTGAACCCAGGAGGGAGTCTGTCGCCTGGTTAGTTCTCCACGGAGATAAGCCTCCTTGCAGGACGACCGGCGGAGTTTTCCGCTGGAAGTTTTATGAACCATCCCGGGAGGGACAATTAAAACGACGTCCGGCCGGATGCCGATGACTCCCCCCACCTTTTTCCTCACTTCAGTGGCCAGGTGTTGCCGGACCTCCTTCACCTTTTCCCTGCTCTCTGCCACAATTACCAGCCGCTCTGTGCCCAATTGCGGGTCTTCAATCCCAAAAGAGGCCACACATCCTTTGCGAATCCCCATGATCTCTCCCGAAACCGCTTCGATTTCCTCGGGGCAGAAATTACGACCCGATCTGTTGATAACATCTTTTTTTCGGCCCGTAATAAAAACTTCGCTCCCGACCCTGTAGGCCAGATCTCCAGAATCCAGCCATCCGTCATGAAAAGAAGCTTGGGTCATTTCCTCGTTCCGATAATAACCCTTCATCACCGATGGACCTTTAAATAGCAGATTCCCCTCAATCCGTTCTCCCACCTCTTTTCCCTGGTCGTCCACAAGGCGAATCTCATGGCCCGTAACGGGATATCCGCAGGAAACAAAATGGAAAGGAGAAGGTTCAAGAGGAGAGGCTGGTACGGCCTTTCGCCACCGTTCAAACGGTTCGCGCGCCACTGAATCGATGCGAGGAGGCCTCCCCAATGGAGGAAAACAGAGGGCCACAGAGGCTTCGGCCAACCCGTAAACCGGCAAGAACGTCTCCTCACGAAAACCGTATTTTGCGAATCGCCGTGTAAAACGGGCGACCGTGTCGGCATGGATCGCCTCCGCTCCGTTAAAACCAATCCGCCAGGAACTCAGGTTCAAGCCTTCAAGGGAAGAATCCTTAATTTTTCTAAGGCAAAACTCGTAACCAAAGTTCGGCGAAGCGGAAAGTGTTGCCCGATGGTCATGAATGGCCCACAACCATCTTTCCGGCCGGCTGAGAAAAGCTAGAGGAGAAAGAATCGTCACCGGAATCCCAAAATAGAGACTTCCAAGCCATGAACCGATAAGCCCCATATCATGATAAAGCGGAAGCCAGCTGACCGTCCCATCGGTGGGACAGATCTGTGCCGCCTGACCGATGGCCCGAATATTGGCGAGAATATTCTGATGGCTCAACGGCACCCCCTTTGGATCGCTGGTACTTCCAGAGGTAAATTGAATTAACGCTAGGTCGTCCTCCTGCGGACTGAAATCGGGCAGTAGAGCGGAGGAGCTTTTTAAAGACTTTACCGTCAGGGAACCCTGAAGCGATGGGACAAACGGCTTTAAAAGACGGGGTAACCCCATGCCCCTGTCCGAAATAATTAGGAATTGAGCTTCAGATTTTCTCAAAATTGCCGCCTGGCTGCGGGAAAATTCTTCAATCTGATCTGCCTGGAAGGGAGGGTAGAGAGGGACCGGTATTCCACCGGCAAGAAGAACCCCAAAAAAAGCTTCAAAGAAGTCTGCTCCGGTAGGAAGCATAATTCCAACCGTTGCTTTCACCCGAAGCCCTTGTTCGACCAATCCCCTAGCAGCGGCCGTGGCCCCATCCAGAAGCTCCCGGTAGGTCAGGATTTTTTCCTCCACATCCTCCTTTGAAAGATAAATATGCGGACGGTCCGGGGTTGCTCCGGCATGATGCAGTAGGACTTCAAGCAATGTTTTGGCATGAGCCGGGCAAGGGCCCGCTTCTTCGGGAACGGCGCGTGCGCAGGGCTTGTTCGCAAATTTGTCCATTTCCATCTCCTTCTAAACAGAGAAGGTTCATTAACTAACTGCCTTAATAGAAATGATGACGTTTACCTTAATTTCATAATAACAGAAGAGAAAAAGAGGATTCAATGAATGTCGTTAAGAGGATTCCTACATTTGACCTCAATACCATTGAAAATCTGGCAGTTGGCCTAAAATCAGGGCACGGCAACCACTCGCACCTTTAGGGCCACATCGGCCCAGGATAACTGTTTAAATTTATCAATAAATGTCGTGGACAAAATGTCTCTATAATTATATGAAGGTGTGTATTCGTTCCCCATGGATTTAGGCGAACTTTTTTGCCTTATTATTTTGAAGATAACAAAACATAAAATCAACATCACCTCAAGTACGAATGGAGGAACGGGTTAACAGGTGCCGTAGCGCCCTTTCAAGATCCGGATAAGCAAAGGAATAACCCTGCTCCTCAAGTTTCTTCGGAGTGACATTAGCGCCTCCCAGAAGAAGGTCTTCTCCCATTTTTCCAAACATAATTTTTACCATGAAAGCAGGCAAAGGAATTATTGCGGGACGACTTAAAATTTTTGCCAGAATGCGCGTAAATTCAGTGTTAGATACCGCCCGGGGTGATACAACATTGACCGGGCCTTCAATCGAGTCCTGATTAATCAAATAGAGAATTATCCTGGGGATCTCATCCAGGGCAATCCAGCTCATCATCTGCCGGCCGCTTCCCACTTTTCCTCCCAACCCTAGCTTGAAAACCGGAAGCATTTTCGCTAATGCTCCCCCCTTGGGGCTCAAAACAACTCCAAACCGCAGGTTGATCACACGGATACCGGCATAAGTAGCCGGTTTAGTAGCTTCTTCCCAACTCCGACAAAGGTCAGGGAGAAAGCCGGAGGGCGAAGAACCGGCTTCATCAACGGGAGCGCCATTATCCCGAATGCCGTAATAACCTATTGCCGACGCAGAAAATAAAACTTTTGGCCGATGTTTTAAAAGAACGAGGTTTTCACATAAAAAAGAAGTACCCTGAAGGCGGCTTTTTCTGATTTTTTCCTTCCGTTTTACGGTCCAGCGGCCAGTCCCGATATTCTCTCCCGCCAGGTGAATAACGGCATCCTGCCGATCCAGTTCCTCAAGGTTGATCTCCTTTTTTTCAGGATTCCACACAATGGAAGGTTGTCCTGGAACTTTAGATGCGAAATTCCTGACAATGCGGGTGACGATGTGCCCTTCTTTGGCAAAACACTCCACAAGGGCGCTTCCAATCATTCCCCTTGATCCTGTAATGGCTATCTTCATTTTCCCCTTTTCTTTGTTGAAAATGGGGTTTTCCGCCCGTCCCTGCCAAAGGAGTCGTACGGACTTCATACCTCTTAAAAACCCCCTATTTCTCTAGGTGTTTTGTATTCTAACAATTTTCCTTAAGCACATTTTATTTCAAAAACTTTTAAAACTTATGTTTGTTTAGTGAAATCAATGATTTTAAAGTTCTTACGACTCGGTTTGACGGGGACGGGCAGAAAACCCCAGTTTAAAGAAACCGTGGAATCCAACTACCTGAGTCCGAAGAAAGTTTCAATTTTATTTCCCGCAGATTTAATTTGGGCTAGAACCATTTGTTCGGCCTCGAACCAGTCAGCGAGATCATTTCCATGGCTCGCGCCTCTTTTCAAAAATAGTTGGTAGGCTACCCCTGAAATTCTTTCGCTGAGACCCTGAGAATCAATCTTGTGAAGATCCATATTATGAAGGTGGATACTGGGATTAGAAGAACTCTCCTCAGCCGGTAACATTTTCTTTTCTATAGATTTCGCCATTTTTTTCTCCTTAGGTAAAAGAGCAAAATTGATTTGCTCATTCTTTGGAAAGATTAAACCCGTTAGTTACGGTAAATCAAGGAAAGTGAACTAACCTTTAAATCAGGGCTGGTCTTTGCCAAGCGCCTAACCACCACTCTATAGGCGCCGATTCAAACAATAATGTGTAAAACCGACAATATTTACACATTATTGTAATATTGTCTCTCTCCTGTTTTTGGTCTACCCTGAGCGGGATCTTTACAAGTCCATGATTTATCGGACTAAAATTTATTTTTTGACATTTTAATAATTGGCATGCGTCTTGCTCTTAATATTAAGAAGACGACGTATACATAAAAGGCTCTAATAATTAGGTGCGGATTCTTCTGACTATTAGGAAGCTGTGTGCGTCCGGCGTTATTCCTCTCTTATTCAACCGGCTAACGCGCACAAGGTTTTTAATTTAGAATTGAAGGATTGTCGGGACCCGAAAACAGATTTTTTTAAATACCCAGTCGGAAAGATAATTCGACGTGGGAATGTGTTCCTAACGGCAGTTACAAATGGGGAAAATGATAATGGATCAAGAAATAAAAAAATCGAGCACGAACTTAGAAACCAAAATTGTGAAAAATACTTCGAGTTTACTTCCTACGGAGAATCAAAAAAAGGAAGTGCCCATCCGTTGGGAGGTCATCGAAACTGAATATGACTCAGGACCTAAGATGGGAATTGATTAATTAGATTTTTAGACTGATTTTTTTAGAAATTGCCGAATAAGGGGTTCCACTCTCATTCGAAAGGCTTAGTGGATTTGGCACGGTTATTTGGGAAACCCTTAACGATAAGTATATTTAATCTGGACTCCACCACCAAGTCTATTGCAATATTCCCTTATATGTTTCCTGGGTGATTACTAATGCCTCAAGTCAATTCTCAAGAACAGCGATTACGCTTTTTAATTTGGTTTCTCAGAAAACGCGTTCATGAAATCCTTTCTGGTCTAAGTCAGGCCAAAGGTCCTGAGAACGATGACATCACAGATATACTGAGAAATATTCTGGAGACTGTTACTCTAGCCGAGTATTTAGATGCTCCAATCGATGAAAAGATCGGAGAATTGTCAGAACTAAGGCATTTTGTCCAAACACTCAGTGGAATTGATATTCACGGTAATGAAGTTTTCCGGCGGGGACCAGATGTGGATTGAATTCAGCAAATCGGTCCATCTTTCACACGCGTAAATTCAATTGGCTCGCTATCCTGTGTAACCCTGATCAAACGGGACCAGATTCACCTTTTGCCATCAGTTTTTGTGTTCTCCGCAGTCTTTTCTATTTTCCCGGCGCTATCCAAAGGTATCGTAGCTATTTTTAAGACCCCCCTTCAACCAGCTCATAACGATCATCCACTCCATTAATTCGACAATCATACGAAGGTGCCTGTTTTTTCTTTTCCCAGGTGACCTCACCCCTGAAATTAAAGCCACTTGAAAGTAGAGTCTCTGGGTGGTACAACAACCCAAAAGGAGACTCAAGATGGGATATAAAAGGCATACACCGGAGCAGATTATTGCGGTTCTTAAGCAGTCAGAGTCCGGAGTTAAGACCGTCGAACCCTTCGGGCTTTGGAAATATCTTGGAATAGGATGACGCTAACGATTCCATCTTTTAGAGTAATAAACCGTTTAATCCCGGTTGAAACCTACAGTGTTTTGGAAATGGACCGGACTGAAGAATACCGGAAGCTTTCCGCAGTAATCCAATTTATGTTTTTGCGTCCTATGGAATTATGCGAACCTTGTAGTTAAATTGGCCATAGGCAACGATTTGTGTAAAAACATGTCATAGGGATACAATTGGCTTTTTATTGATCTGGGAAGAAATTATGGTCGCCTCGGGTTTAGTCGCATTTTTAAAAGGTTTCTTTAGCATTTACACGTTTTTAGAAATTTTGGACTTTACGAAAAATGTTCCTTGCGTGCTAAAGTGAGAACAGGTTATTTAAATTTATAAAAAAAACCAATGAAAACCATTTCAAACAAAGACGATATTGTCCTTATGATACGTTTTCACACAAATCGTTTCCGTACCCGAATGGCGGACTCCGAACTGAAATGATTGAACCCCTTGCCGTTGTTTACGCAATCCTTGCGGGTGCCGGCGCGACCGCTCTCGGCGCCGCCATTGTCCTGGTTCTTCCGAGACTTTCCCATCGAATGCATGATACCTTGTTGGCATTTTCAACAGGTCTAATGGCCGGCATGGTCGCATTTCAGATTATTCCTGAAGCCTTTCGAACTGCCCAGGGAGAGCGCGCGATTGTCCTTTTGGGATTGTTTTTCGGATTCATTTGTCTTCTTGCTGCGGACAGGGCTGCGCGTTGGCTTCCTACGCCAGAGCCCTTTCGAAGTCGTCCGGCAGAAGGAGCAGGCGCTCCGACCGGTTTTCTCGTATTTCTTGCCCTTTCGGTCCATAATATTCCGGAAGGACTTGCCACGGGCCTGGGATATGCTCATGGGGTCACTTCCTTTGGTAATGGATTGGCTCTTGCTGTGACGATTCAAAATATACCAGAAGGTCTCATTGTTGCCATTCCTCTTCGGGGAGAAGGTCATTCGCGTGTTTCCGCTTTTATACTGGCAGCT
>DATNMI010000101.1:0-1439 GCA_035602375.1 Nitrospiria bacterium
TGACGGCCACCGCGAACAACACGAAAAGAGAAACCGTCGCGACGCCCGCCGAGAGACCATCCATTACATCGAGCAGGTTAAAAGCGTTGATCAGACCGATCATCCAGATCACAGTCAGAGACAATTGGGCCCAGTGAGGAAGAAAGGCGAGCTTGATATAGATGTCGCTCTTCAGAAGAACAAATACGGCAATACCCTGGCCTGCCAGTTTAACCTTCGGCGTCAGAACGCCAAAGTCATCGATGAGTCCCAGAAGGAGAACGATCGTGCCGGCGAGCATCAGCCCCAGCACCTCCTGGCTGAATTTGAAAGTGAGCGCCAGGGTCATGAGGAAGGAGATGTAAATGGAAAGGCCGCCCAGATAAGGAACCGGCGCTTTCTGGATTTTTAAACGGCCATCAGGATGGTCGACGATGTTATATTTCAGAGCGGCTTTTCTTGCCAGGGGGGTCCCGTAGAGCGAAAGAGCCAGCGCCAAAACGAAGCTTAAAATGTAAATCGAGACCATACGGAATTCCCTGCTCCTGTTATCCATTTAAAGATAACAGATGAAGGCGATTCTGTCATGGAACCCAAATCAGATTTTTTGACGAAAATGTTTTAGCGGGAGGGGTTGCAGTAAGATTCGATGGCCGTGAGCAGCCGATCTCGGATTTCCTGTAGCCGGGCCGGGTTGGTGATTTTTCCTCCGTCCCTGTCCTTGACGTAGAAGACATCGACGATCTGATCGAGCCGGGTCGCGATTCTCGCCGTAAAGACCGCCAACCCCAGATTGAAAATTTCCCGGGCGATGACATAGAGAAGCCCTTGCCGGTCAGACGCAAAAATATCGACCACCGTGCATTCCAGCGAAGCATTGTTGTCAAATTCGACGATCACCGGAACAGGCTGAAGCGCCGGCGCCAAAACTGCGCTCCTTTCTGTTTTTTCAAAAAGCCGATCAACACCGACCTCCCCTTTTAAAACCGCGCGGATATCCCTCTTGATTCCCGACCACCGTTCATCAAAATGGACATCTTCCGTATCCGGGTCGTTGACCTGAAAGGAGTCGACCACGATTCCCTTCAAGGTGGTATGAACTTGTGCGCCGATGATCTGAATCCCGTTAGCCGCGAGAACCCCGGAAATTTTTGAAAAAATCCCGGGTGTCAGCGTGTCGAGCGTATAGACGGTCACCTCCGCAGTCTTTTTTTCCCTAAACCGGAGGACATCCACCAGTACAGAATCGGATTGAAGCGCCTTGATCCGGAGAAGAAAAGTGAGAAGGCGTCCCGGATCAAGAGAAAAGAGTACCCGACGGGGAAGCGATTTAAAGATTTCGCTGATCTCTTCGGGAGAGTAGACCGTCAGAAGATCTTTCTCGATGGTTTTATGAACGTAATCGATCCGTTCCTGGGCGGAAGATTCCGTCCGGACCCCCTGAAGAAATTCGATCGTCT
>DATNMI010000104.1:0-1120 GCA_035602375.1 Nitrospiria bacterium
AAGAACTGGGGCTTGAGCAGAGAGAGTTGGCGGCTGCCGCCGAAGTTACGGAGTCCTACTTTTCCCAGTTGCTGACGCGGAAGAAATTGCCCCCCGCGCCTGACCGAACCGATATTTATGGGAAAATGGCAGAGTTTTTGAAGCTCCCGAGCGATAAGCTTTCAAAACTGGCCGAGTTCCAGCGCATGGAAGAATTGAAGAGAGACTTGGGGGACCCGCCCGCGCCCTTGTTTCACGAAGTTCGAGAATTGATTCTGCGCAAGTGCGCGCCCGACAAAGAAAAACAAATACGCGCGATTTTTGAGAAGCAACCCTTTGGTGAACTGGAACGCCTCGTCACACAAAAGCTTTCGGACGTGGTCAAGAGAGTTGCGAAAGAAGAACTGGAAAGTGAACCCTGGCTCCACCTTGTGGCTCAACTCAGCGGCCGAAGCTATGAAGAGATGCGGGTCATCATTCTTGAGTTTCTGGACACGGATGTCTTCAACGTGTCGGTTGAAAACTGCGTATCCTTCTTGGATCCGCTGATTGCATCCTGGGATATCGAACTCACAACATTTAGCATGGAAATTGTCTTAAACCGGAGACTGGCCCCAGGGCAGCCTAAGAAATTTGAGTTCGTTGAAAGGGAACCTGACCAACCAGAGGAAGAGCCGGGGCTCAAAAAATTCCTTAATGATAGTTCCCTCAGCGGGACAGCCACCAAGGAAGAAATGGAGTTTCTAAAGAAGCTGAGGTTCAACGGAAAACGCCCCACTCCACTCTATTATTACCGGGAATTGCAAAATCTTAGAGACCCGCTCCATTTTCGAGCGCTCATGGCCCGGACCCCACGAAAAAAAATACTGGGCCAGTCCCAGCCGGAAGAGTCAGCCCCCCCGATTCACAAACATCTGGAGGCTAATGGCATTGAGAAACAGCTGCAGCTTGACGGCAGGAAAAGGGAAATACAGCGCTGGGCAGGAGACAAAGGCAGGCGGGGCAAAAAACAAAAGCCAAATTCGTAGGAAGCTTCCCCTGAAGCTTTTGGGCTCCGAACAGTGGGGGTAACTCGCTCTCAACTCCCGGAGGAATGTGTGTCGCTGGCGATTGAAGAAAAGTATGACCAGGTCCGCACCCT
>DATNMI010000122.1:0-3628 GCA_035602375.1 Nitrospiria bacterium
TTCGACATTTCAAGACTGAAAATCGCTACGGTCTGTTTACGGTGGATCGCCGCATACTGGGCGATGTTCAGGGCCAGGGCGGTTTTCCCCATGGAAGGCCTGCCGGCCACGATCACCAGGTCGGAGGCCTGGAAACCCGTAGTCATCTTGTCGAGGTCCTTGAAACCGCTCGGAACGCCTGTAATCGCCTCTTTCGTTTCATACAACCGCTCAATGAGTTCAAAGCTCTGTTTGACGATCTCCTTGACCGGTATAAAGGTGGTTCTGACCCGCTCCTGCGAAATATTGAATATTTTCTTCTCTGCCTGATCGATTAAGTCGGGAATGTCCTCGGAGTTTTCGTAACAGAGGGTGACGATTTCCGTCGCGGTGCTGATCAGGTTCCGGAGCATCGCTTTCTCATGAACAATCTTGGCGTGGAACCTGACGTTGGCCGAGGTCGGAACCATATTGATCAATTGCGCGAGGTAAGCGGTGCCCCCGACCGCCTCCAGTTCGTTCTTCTGCCTGAGCTGTTCGGAAAGGGTTACAAGGTCAATGGCCTGCGTTTTCTCGGAGAGGTCAACCATCGCGTGGAAGATCTTCCGGTGATTTTCCCGGTAGAAATCGTCCGGACGGAGCACTTCCAGAGAGCGGTTGATCGCCCCATTTTCCAGGAGAACGGCTCCCAGGACCGACTGTTCGGCCTCCAGGTTCTGCGGGGGGAGCTTATGTAATGCGGTTTCAGACATATTTACTTTGAGCTTCGAGCTTTGAGCCGATTATGAACTGCCTTTCTCTATTGCTTGTTGCAGTTTTTCGACGTCGAGCGCGAAACCGCGCGCGGGGCAATCGTACCCATATTTTGCCGAAAGATGGTCGTAGCGGCCGCCGCCTCCGATTTCATACCCGATCCCTTCCACGAATATTTCAAACACAGGACCAGTGTAATAATCAAAATCGCGCACCTCGCCCAAATCAATGAGCAGGTTCCCATCAAGACCCTTTTTCTTCAGAACGGCAAAGATTGCCTTCAGATGATCCAGGGCCGCGAGGGTCTCTTTCTCCCTGCTCAGCTTGCGGGCCTTCCTGAAAACCTCTTCCCCGCCAAAAAGGCTGAAAATTCCGAGCAGTTCTTCGGCGGAACGCCCTGTGATCTTTTTCTCTTCGATGATCTTCTCCAGCCGGGAAATTTCTTTCCGGGCAATCGCGGACTGAATCTCTTTCTGAGAATCGACGGGACAACGGCTCAGAATGCTTTTAAAAAATCCGGCATGGCCCATGACGATACGGTACCGGGAAAGCTTCAAGGCCTTTAAGATTCCGGTCACCACCTCAATCAGTTCCGCGTCATCGGACGGTTTGACCCCGCCGAACGTTTCTCCGCCGATCTGAAAAATTTCCCGCTCTCTCCCCGCATGCGCTTCTTCGTGGCGGAAAACATTGGTGAAATAGCAGAGCCGCACCGGTTTGGCCTCTCCCCGAAAATGCATCGATACCATGCGGGCAATCTGGGGCGTGACATCCGGCCTGAGGATCATGAAGCGGCCGTTCGACCGGTCAATGAATTTATATCCCCGCTCGATCATCTCCGGCCCCATTCCCAGAGACAGAACATCCAGGTATTCAAAGAGCGGCGTGATCACTTCCTGAAAGCCGAATTTCTTCAGGACAGCCATCCCTTTTTTCTCGATTTCACGGCGCAGAATCGTGGCTTCGGGCAGATGGGTCGCCACGCCCTGAGGGATCATCGAAAGAGACTGTTCCAGGATTTTTTTCATTATCATGTCCGCGCTAAAATTCAGGTCCGGAAATGAAACGGGCGGTTAATCACATTAACCGCCCATAGTCAAATGGCCACTCTTGCAGAGTAAAGGTTATTTTACAGGACGATCTGTTTGACCGAAAGAATATTGGGCAATTTTTTTATCTTCGCAACGACCGGCGCCGGAACAGGCGTGTCTACGCTGATAACGGAAATCGCCTTGCCGTTGATTTTCTCCCGGCTCAATTGCAGTCTGGCGATATTGATACCATGGTCTCCCAGCAGGGTTCCCAGGTTTCCGACCACCCCCGGTTTGTCATTGTTGGAAATCAAAAGCAGACACCCCTCCGGAACCACTTCCAGCGTAAACCCGTCGATTTCGACAATTCTGGGGTCTTTATGGCTGTAAAGCGCGCCAGCGACATATCCGCTGGCCTGGGCCGTATGAACCCTCACAACAATCATACTGGAGAAATCTCCCGCGTCGCTGGTTTTCGATTCATGGACCGAAATTCCCCGTTCTTTCGCAATGATGGGAGCGTTCACATAATTCACGCTGTTTTCCAGAATGGGACTGAGAAGCCCTTTTAAAACCGCGATGGTAATCTGGGCGGTGGAAAGCTCCGATACCCTCCCCCGGTATTCAATCTCGACTTTTTGAAGACCGCCTTCATAAAGCTGGGACTGAAGAGAACCCAGTTTTTCGGCAAGGGTCAGATAAAGCTGGACTTCCGGCAGAAGGTCGGGAGAGACAGAAGGGAGATTGACGGCGTTCCGGATCACTCCCCGCACAAGGTAATCCACGATCTGCTCGGCCACCGCAAAGGCGACATTCTCCTGCGCTTCCGTGGTCGAGGCGCCGAGATGAGGCGTTGCGATAAAGTTTTCGTGGGTTAAAAGAGGATGCTTGGGATCGACCGGCTCTTTTTCAAAAACGTCAAGCGCGGCCCCGGCAACCTGCCCGGATTTCAGCGCATCGTAGAGGTCCGTCTCATTGATAATTCCGCCACGCGCGCAATTGATGATCCGCACGCCCTTCTTCATGATGGCAATCGTATCTTTGTTGATCAGGTTCTTCGTCTCGGCCGTTAAAGGAGTGTGGATGGTAATAAAATCAGATTGCCTGAAAATGGCATCCAGATCGACCTGTTTGATCCCCATTTTTTTTGCGTTCTCTTCGGAGAGATAAGGGTCATAGCCGATCACATGCATTCCCATCCCCTGGGCTACTTTCGCGAAATAACCGCCGATCTGCCCGATACCGATGATTCCCAGGGTCTTGTTGTACATTTCGACGCCGTTGAACTTGTTCTTTTCCCATTGCCCCGCCTTCATGGAGGCCGTTGCCTGGGGAACCAGCCTCGCCATGGAACACATCATCGAAATGGCATGCTCTGCCGTGGTAATGGTGTTCCCCCCCGGCGTATTCATAACCACGATTCCCTTTTTCGACGCGGCGTTGATGTCCACGTTATCAAGACCTGAACCGGCGCGGCCGATGACCTTGAGACGGTCCGCGGCGGCAATCACCGCGGCGGTGACCTTGGTCGCGCTCCGCACGACCAGACCGTCGTAATTCTTAATCTCCTTGATCAGCTCTTCGGGGGTCAGCTTAGTTTTGACGTCTACTTCAAGCCCTGACCTTTTTAGAATCTCAACCCCTTGCTCAGATAGCTTGTCACTTACTAAAACTTTCACAGGCATTCATCCTTATTTTAGTTTTTTTAATAAAAGTTCCTGCGCCTTCGCCACACCAGCTCCCAGATTAACCGGAGCCCCCATTCCCTTTAACACCATTTCGGTCGCCGCTATGGCGGTAATGATATCGAAGGTGTCGGCGTACCCCATGTGGGAAATCCGGAAGACCTTCCCTTTAAGGTGGTC
>DATNMI010000125.1:0-4299 GCA_035602375.1 Nitrospiria bacterium
ATGGAGCCATACCAGGAATACCATTGCGTGAGCTGCCCACCGGTGAAGGTTTCTCATCAGTCTCCCGAAAGAGACGGCATACTGAAGATCCTTGATGTTCATATAAGCGCTCCGGGTGTCCGGAACATAATAAAACATCAGAAAGACGCCGGTAATGGTTAGAAGAATAAACATGAAAAAGGTCAACCCCCCCAGGCACCAGGTGTACCGGATCCTGATGGCGGCCTGTCTGACCTTGACCGGATGAAGGTGCAATAGAACGTTAGAAAACATGACCAGAGCCCGATTGGAATCGGTATCCATGTACCCATGCCGGAAAACCGATTTCCAGGCCTGGGTCTCGACTATATTTTTCTTGATCTTCTCAATCCAGTCGTTCATTCAACAAATCTCCCTTAAAGATGAAAAATATCCAGGATTACTTATGCCAGGTTGATAAAGTAGGGCGCCGCTTCACGGGGCGGCTCTTCCACCATCAAGCCATCTTTTGTCGATTGCGGGTCCGGATCCTGGCGATTGAGAAAATTCACGATGATCTGCTTATCAGCAGGATCCAGGGAGACGGCAGCGCGCCAGAGGGTTCTTGGAGCGGGGCCTCCACGGACGTTACCGTAGATATCATAAATGCTTCCATGGCAGGGGCACCGGAACCGCTGTTGATCGGGGAACCAGTTTGGCGTGCACCCCAGATGTCGGCAGATGGCGACCAGGACATAGAGGCCCCTCTCGTTCTTGACGACCCAGATCTGGCGCTCTTTTTTCAACCGCTCGTCTACGCCATTCCCGAAATCACCCAGTTTCCCGATCTTAAAAACCGTCGGAGGTTCATAGAGAACCTGAGGGAACATGAACTTATAGGTCCCCACGGCAGACCCCCCTACCGAAGCCAGTATACCTCCCCAACCAACCAGGTTGAAAAATTTTCTCCGGCTCATTTCTCCGGCCTGGCCGGATTTTTCCTTTTCATCTTTACTCATGGACATGAACCTCCTGGGTATATTCAAGATGTTCCATTGTAATCGCCTGGGTCGGGCACCGGCGGGCGCAATACCCGCATCGGATACAGACATTCCCGTCCCAGATCATGGCAGTACCTAATTTTGAAAGTTTGACGTCTACATCGGGCCCGGCGCTGACCGCAACGCCGTAATAATTCTCAATCGCCTTTTGAATCATAGGCGTCTGCTCCATCTGATCGAGAGGAACCATCTTCAGGGCATATTCCGGACAAATGTCGACGCACCCTCCGCAAAGAATGCATTTGTCTCCGTTAAAGATCGGATTAATATGGCATTTCAGGCATCGGGTCCCTTCATCTCTGGCGATTTTCTCCTTAAAGGATATTTCGGCCAGTTCAAAATTCCCTTTTCGCTGGACAGGGGTAAGTAATCCCGGATTCTGACGGGGGATTTTGGTCCAGTTGTCAGGCATGACATGGTCACGAATGCCGTCCCCTATCGGACGATATACGCCGCGTTTCAGGATTTCAATATTTTTCCCCGTAATATACGAATGGACCGCCATGGCCGCCTTCTGCCCCCCCGCGATGGCATCGATAAAAATTCTCGGTCCTGTCACGACATCCCCTACGGCAAAGACTCCGGGCACATTCGTTGACATGTCCTCATTGACGATAATGGTCCCCCCCCGCCCAATCTTGAATCCAGGACTCTGGGGAAGGAAACTGACATCGGAGGCCTGCCCGATCGAAGCGATAATCGTGTCCGCTTCTACCAGCCATTCGCTTCCTTCAAAGAACTGGGGCGCGAACCGCCGTTGATCGTCAAAAACGGATTTTACTTTGGTGACCTCCAGGCCCTTTATCTTACCATTCTCAATCACGGCCCGTTTCGGGCCGTTGGACGGGTGGAAAATGATCCCCTCGTCCACCGAGTCTTCGATCTCCAGCGGATCGGCTGGCATCTCGGCCCATGATTCGAGACAGACCACATGAACCTCTTTAGGGCTGAGGCGCACAGCGGTGCGGCAAACGTCCATGGCAACGTTTCCGCCCCCGATGATCACGACTTTTTCTCCCAAATCGACTTTTTCGTGGTTTAAATAGACCCTCTTGAGGAAAGAAAGCCCTTCCATAAAGGAGGGATGATTATGCCCTTCAATGTTTAACGGCCTCGCAAGCCAGCACCCAACGCCGATAATTACCGCTTTATAATCTTTCTGGATTTCTTCAAATGAAATATCTTTTCCGACGCGCGTATTGAGACGGACCTCGATCCCCATGCTGAGAATCGCTTCAATTTCCGCCCGGATCAATTTGCGGGGAAGGCGGTATTCAGGCACCATGTAAAACATACCGCCGAGAAAAGCATTGGATTCGAATACGGTCACGCGGTATCCCAGACGGGCCAAATCATGGGCGGCAGTCAAACCGCCGGCTCCGCCGCCGATCACAGCCACCTTTTCCCCGGTGTTGATGCCATATGGCCTACCGGGGGCTGTCGAATACTTGAGCGTCGCCGCGGGGTCCTTTCTTGCTTCCACCCCGAATCGCTCGGTCACAAACCTTTTCAGAGCGCGGATAGCAATCGGTTTGTCAACATTTCCTTTATTGCAGGATGTTTCGCAGGGCGCATTGCAGATCCAGCCGCAAATGGATGCAAAAGGATTAGGCCCTCTTGCGATGGCATAGGCTTTTTCATATTCTCCATTCGCAATCGCCTGGACATAAGCCCCTGCGTCGGTCCCGACGGGGCATGAGTCCCGGCACTCGACTTCTTTCGCGAAAAAGTCCAATCCCGGAACTTCAATCTTGTACCGCTGATCTTCGCCAGAACCCATACAGACCCCCTCCGGTTCAGTATCGCTAAATTTCCCGGCCTTATTGCGCCAGTTTCCGCTGTCTTAGATATATCAGGATAAAACCGAATAATCCGACTGAAAAGAGACCCCCAGCGATATAATTGAACAGGCCCGCTTTCCGGGCCGGTTCTTTTCCGCCGATCTGAACATTGACCTCATGTTTTCTCTCAGTGGTTCTGTCGGATGGATCAAAGGTAACATGAATGGTCTTCGTCTCCCCCTCCGCTTTCACCAGGACCTCATCGCCAAGATTGTTATTATGGAGGTGGAGTAGAACTTCATAATATCCGTTCTGATCCGTAAAAACCGTATTTCCATCCCCTGTCTTGTCATGAGTCACCATGACTCTGACATTTGCCCGGGGATGCCCTTCTTTGTCCTCAACAATGCCGTAAACGGTATACCGATGGTCCGTTTCATGCGTGGCCAGAAGAACCTGTCCAGACACCGTTAAAAATCCAGAAGCCAGGACAAGAGAGATTAAAATGCCCCTAAAATATTTTTTCAAACAGCCAACCGATTTCAATTTTGAAACAAAGTTTTATTGATATAACATAGGCATTTTTTAATGTCAATTTTTTTTTATAAAACCCGTTTCCCCCCAGGAAAAATGTAACATCTTGTTTTTCTTAATCATTTAATTAAGACCCCAGGGAACGTAGTAAAACAGAAAAACAAATTCCGGATTCCCGAAGTCTTTTCAAAAATGAAACAAATTAGGACTCATTTTCTTCTTAAAGATATGATAGAATTTGGCATATGGAAAAAATCGGAATTATCGTAAAACCATCGGGACCTGAAATCAGGAACGTGACCGTAACCCTGATCGACTGGCTGTCGGGAAAAAAGAAAAAGGTTTATCTTGATAAATCCGCGCTTTCTCTCTTCAGCGTCCCGGTCAGCGCGAACGTCGGCCCGCTCAATCCTCAAGAGGTTGACCTCATCATCGTCCTCGGCGGCGACGGGACGCTCCTTTCCGCCGCCCGAATGATTGAGGAACATGAGGTCCCTATTCTTGGGGTAAACCAGGGGGGGCTCGGATTTTTAACCGAAACCACACAGGAAAACCTCTACGCTACGCTTGAGAAACTCTTCCAGGGAGACTATACCCTTGATGAAAGAATCATGTTAAAATCCGATGTCAGTCGACAGGGGAAAAGCATCGCCCACTCCATGGTTTTAAACGACGTCATCATCAATAAGGGCACCCTGGCGAAAATGATCACGCTTGAAATTTATTCCGATGGCCAGTTTCTCTCATCCTTAAGGGGAGACGGGTTAATCGTGTCAACCCCCACCGGCTCTACCGCCTATTCCCTTTCCGCAGGGGGTCCGATTCTATATCCTTCCGTCGACGCCCTGATGCTGACGCCCATTTGCCCTCATACCCTGACCCAGCGGCCGGTGGTACTCCCTTCTGCGATGAAGGTGGAGGTGATCCTCAAGTCTAAAGAAGACGGCGCAATGGTCACCTTTGAC
>DATNMI010000126.1:0-3607 GCA_035602375.1 Nitrospiria bacterium
AATTATTGAGAAATCGAAAAGTTCTAATTCTTTTTTATTGAATAAGGAGAGTCGGATGGGTAACAAATCTTTTTTCCGCTGGTTCATATTCGCTATACTTTGCCTGCCACTGCTTTCGGCTTGCGGGAGCTCCGGTGGAGGCGCGGCGCCTGTTTATAACGGGCTTGGAACCTGGACCTGGATTTCGGGGTCGAATATCGCCAACACGAGAGGCGTCTATGGGATTAAAAGCACGGCAGCTTCAAGCAATTTACCGGGGGCCCGTCAAAATGCGGTTTCCTGGACCGATACGCTGGGCAACCGGTGGCTTTTAGGGGGATATGGCTACGACAGCCAGGGAAACCTGGGGTTCCTGAACGATATTTGGGAATTTAACACAACCTTAAACCAGTGGATGTGGGTCTCCGGGCCCTCTACGGTAAACATAACAGCAAACTATGGAACTATAAACACCCCTGCGGGGACCAATCTTCCAGGGGCGAGGGGCGGCGCCGTCTCCTGGTATGACGGAACCAACCTCTGGCTCTTTGGCGGATTTGGCTACGACACCGCTAATCTGGGAATACTCAATGACCTCTGGAAGTTTGACGGTACAAACTGGACTTGGGTCTCCGGGGCTGCTACGGTCAACGCCAAAACCACTACTGTTCCAGGAGCGCGAGAACTTGCCGTCTCCTGGATTGATGCAAGTAAAACTCTCTGGCTCTTTGGCGGAAACGGCTACGACAGCGCGGGAAGTCTGGGGTATCTGAACGACCTCTGGAAGTTTAGCACTGGTACCTGGACGCAAGTTAACGGTTCCACAACAGTAGCAAATGCTACAGGCGTTTACGGAACTATTAACACTCCCGCAGGAACCAATGTTCCGGGTAGCCGCTACGGTGCTGTCCCATGGTATGACGGAGCCAACTCCTGGCTTTTCGGAGGAACTGGCTACGATACCGCCAAATTAGGTATTCTCAACGATCTCTGGAAATTCGATGGAGCTAACTGGACATGGGTTTCCGGGGCCAATACGGTTAATAATGCCGGCATCTATGGAAGCTATGGCACTGTGGCTTCAACCAACGTTCCTGGATCGCGGCGGTATTCCATTTCCTGGATTGATGCGACTAAAAATCTTTGGCTCTATGGGGGAGACGGCTATGACAGCAATAAATCCCTCGGGTATCTGAACGATCTCTGGAAATTCAATGGAACCAATTGGACTTGGTATAACGGATCGAGTATAGTCAATGCCGCCGGGAATTATGGCACACTGGGCATCGCTGCCTCTACCAATGTTGCTGGAGCTCGCGGGGCTGCCGTCGCCTGGTATGATGGGACCTACAAACTCCTCTGGCTCTTCGGAGGATATGGTCGGGATGCCACAGGAACCATGGGATTTCTCAGCGACCTGTGGGAGTTCCAGCCGTAAGAAAATCAGCGGAGATACCTGTTCAGAAACGGCTATTTTTAGGGATGAATTTTTACTCTGTTTATTGTAGAATGACTTTTTATTTTTCAGAAACTGAATCCAAACAGAGCTTTTCTCTGTAATGTAAACTGATGAACGCATTAAAAAGGCAAATCAGGAGAGAAAAATGTATAAGAATATCTATGTAGCGGTTGACAACTCGGATCATTCCAATCAGGCGGCAGAGATCGCCGTCCAGATGGCGAAACATTTTGGCGCGTCGGTCATCGGCTCCCATGTCTATGCCGCCAAAATGCATGACAAGCGGTTTAAGCAGATGGAAGCGGGTCTCCCTGAAGAGTACCATGACGAAAAAGAGCTTGAAAAACAGAGGCGCATCCACGATTCATTGATTACCCGTGGCCTTGAAATTATTACCGATTCCTATCTCGACATTATTAAAGGGAAATGCGATAACGCCAATATTGCTTTTGAAGGCCGTTCTCTGGAAGGACGGAACTTTCAGGTTCTCGCGCAGGATATTAATGAAAATAAGTACGACCTGGTCATCATGGGCGCCCTCGGCGTCGGGGCTGTCCGGGAGAGCCTCATCGGGAGCGTGGCAGAACGTGTTGTCCGGCGGGTCCGCTCTTCCGATATTCTCCTGGTGAAAGACCTTGCGCCGATTGAGAACGCAAACCGGAAGATTTTTGTCTGCCTCGACGGAAGCCACCATTCGTTCGGCGGCCTTTTAACCGCCATCGACCTGGGCAAGGCGCTCAACATGGAAGTTGAAGCGCTATCGGCTTTTGATCCCTATTTCCATTACGCGGCGTTTAACAGTATTGCCGGCGTTCTTTCGGAAGAGGCCGGTAAGGTCTTCCGTTTCAAGGAACAGGAGAAACTCCACGAAGAGGTTATTGACAGCGGTCTGGCCAAGATCTACCAGGCCCACCTCGATATCGGAAAACAGATTGCCGCACAGCATGGGGTCACGCTTAAAACGACCCTTCTCGACGGAAAGGCCTTTGAGCGGATCCTCCAGTATTGCCGGAAAGAAAAACCGTGGCTCGTCATCATGGGGAGAATCGGGGTTCATACCGACGGAGAGATGGATATCGGGAGCAATTCCGAAAACCTGATGCGGATGCTCGGCGCCAATATCCTGATCTCCAACAAGACCTATGTTCCCCCGATTGATACGCTCGCCGAATATACGATCGCCTGGACCGACGAAGCAAAACGGAGAATGGAAAAGGTTCCGGTCTTTGCCCGCGGCGTTGCCAAGACCGCCATCTACCGCTATGCAGTTGAAAAGGGACATACGATTATTTCCAATGAAGTGGTCGATTCGGCAATGGGACATCTCCTCCCCGCCTCGTCTATCGCGGCGATGAAACATCTCGGAGAAGCCCTTGAGGAAAAACGTATCAACCGCGACACGATGGTCGGAAGCGATGAAGTGATTCAGGACCTGATGGGAGGTGGAGCCCAGATGCTGGGAATGATGGGAAAAACCGTCGACGCCGGAGCAGGCGGCGCTATTCTCAATTATGAACAGCGGCGCGATCTCCCCTATTATATGTGCAACGGCTGCGGTTATATTGCCAAGGGCGATCAGCCGGTCAAGTGCCCGATCTGTTCCGCCGGTGCCGCTGAATTCGGCATGATCGACAAGAATATTATTCAGGATGCCGCGAAAGCCGAAGGTAACATCGAAGTGGAGCTCGCCTATGACGACGTTCCGATGGAATGGACGTCAGAGGGAAAAGCCCGTCTGAGACAGGTCCCCTCGGGCTATCTCCGGAGAAGAGCGAAGGCAATCATTGAAAAGTCGGCCCGTAAAAGAGGAATCCGGACCATTACCACCGACTTTGCCGCGGAAGTGATTACGCAATATGCCGAAGAAAAAGACAACTGGAAGGATGAAATCATGGCAAACAACAAATCGGCCGTCGATGCCGCGCGCGCATCGGAACCGGCCTTTACCTGGGATGCTGAAGCGATCACCCGGCTGGAGCGGGTCCCCGCAGGCTATATGAGAGATTCAACAAAGATGACGGTTGAAGAACATGCTGGCACCCTTGGAATCCGGATGATTACCCTCGATGTCGCAAACGCCGGAATTGAAAAAGCCAAGCAGGTGATGGAAGAATCGATGAAGAATCCGGAAGCGCTTCAAAGGATCATGGATTTGGGCCAGCGAACGCG
>DATNMI010000147.1:0-1711 GCA_035602375.1 Nitrospiria bacterium
CATTTCATGCGAAAACTGGTCATATTCCCGCTCAACCAGCTCTTCCAGGGGAAGATCCCTGTTCCTCGCCGCGCTGAACATCGAAACCAGGGTCGCTTTCCGGGGAAAGCGCCTCTTTTTGTCGGCAAGACCAAGAGTCTGCCGGAGTAGTTGGACGACTTCCTCGCAATCCGACCGGTCCAGAATGGTAAACGCGGGTTCCAAACCGATCCGGCTTCCCCATTGGCGGAGAATCAGATTGGCCACTGAATGAAAAGTCCCGCCTGTGATTCTTTCGCACCGGTCGTCAATCAGGGCGGATGCCCGCCGCATCATCTCCTGGGCCGCCCGGCGGGTAAAGGTCAAAAGGAGAATATTCGCGGGAGAAACGCCCGATTCAATGAGCCGGGCCAGGCGGTAGATCAGCGTCCGGGTCTTTCCGCTCCCCGCGCCGGCCACCACCAGAACCGGCCCTTCCAATGTCTTTACGACTTCAAGCTGGGAAGCGTTCAATTCTCCATCGTAATCAATGAGAAAATGAGGGCCCGTCTCTCTTTTTTTTATGGTATATTTCATCATTCCGGATTTCATTTATAGCATATTTACCGGGCGCTCTCAATCAACAGCTTATTCTAACGGAACTTTAAACAGGGATGCCATGCGACATTTACCGATTCTTCTGCTTGCCGGAGCGCTTTTCCTGACGCTCTCCGCCTGCTCGCCCCGGGTAAAACTTTTTGAAAAGTCCAATATGATGATGGGGACTTTTATTCAAATCACGGTCGTCAGCGCTTCTGAAAAAACGGCCGATGAGGCCCTTGAAGCCGGATTTGCAGAGGTCAAACGCCTGGAAGATATTTTCTCGATCTACCGGGAAAATACGGAGTTTTCAGAAATCAGCCGGATGGCCGGAATCAAACCGGTTTCGATCGGTCCGGAATCTTACGAATTGATCATGAGGGGGCTCGAGATCGGACATTTAACCGAAGAGGGGTTTAACATGGCCGTGGGACCGGCGGTCCGGCTCTGGAAAGTCACCGAATCATCCCGAATTCCATCAGAAGCTGAACTCGCCCGGATCATGCCGCTGGTGGACCCGACAAAGGTAATTCTTGATCCCTCCAAGAGAACCGTTTTCCTGAAAGAAAAAGGGATGGTTCTCGACCCGGGCGGAATCGCAAAGGGTTACACGGCGGATAAAGTAGAGGCCGTTCTAAAAAGAAAAGGAATCAAGTCCGGAATCGTCGCAATGGCCGGAGATCTCAAACTGTTCGGCAAAAAACCGGGAGGAAAAGAATGGCGGGTCGCGATCAAACACCCCCGCAAACCGGGAGAAACCCTCGCCACGCTGGATCTGACAGATGAGGCCGTTTCAACATCCGGAGATTATGAGCGTTTTTTCATGAAAGACGGCGTCCGATATCACCATATCCTGGTGCCTGAAACGCTTCAGCCGGCGCGGGAATGCCAGTCGGTCACCGTCGTAGCTCCGGACGGAACCACGGCAGACGCCCTTTCGACCGGAATTTTCGTGATGGGACCACGGAAGGGGCTGGCCCTGGCAGAGCGGCTTCCCGGAATCGGAGCCGTTATCGTTGACAAGGATGGAAATGTGCTCGTTTCCTCAAGTCTCAGGAAGAGGATTCATTTTGAGTAAATGGCCTCGCCACAGACTTGCCAATGCCCCTTCGTTTTTGTCATAATCATATCGGAGGTTAAAAAGAATCCATGT
>DATNMI010000153.1:0-1241 GCA_035602375.1 Nitrospiria bacterium
TCTCCTGGCGGCCATCTTAGGGAATATATCATTGTCCCAGTTGTCAGTCAATCCAGATGACCCTGCGTATAAGTACTTGTCAGCGGCGGAGTTAGCCACCTTAAGGGCCAGGGATTTAACGAATCAATTACTTACCTTTTCTAAAGGTGGAAGCCCTATAAAAAGAGATGCGTCTATTGCCGATCTCATCCGAGAATCAGCAAAGTTTTCCTCTCATGGATCCGAAATCCAATGCAATTTTTTATTTCCACCTGATTTATGGGGAGTGGAAGTTGATCCTGGACAAATCAATCAGGTCATTAATAACCTGATTATTAACTCAGTTCAAGCGTCACCCAGCGGAGGAAAAATAGAAATCTCAGCGGAAAACATTATTTTGGAAAACAATCAAATGGAGTCCTTGCCACGGGGGAAATATGTCAAGGTCAGCATTAAAGACCATGGAATAGGAATTCCGAAGGAACATCTTAAAAAAATATTCGATCCCTTTTTCACCACGAAACCAGAAGGAACCGGACTTGGTCTTGCCAGTGCATTTACCATTATCAAAAAACATGGGGGAACAATCACGGTCAACTCGGAAATAAAAAGCGGCACTCTATTTTCCTTTTATCTCCCCGCGTCAAATAATGCTAATTCCCGATCAAAATCGGAAGAGATCCCTCCGATCAAAGGAATGGGAAAGATCTTACTGATGGATGATGAAGCGCTGGTCCTGGAAGCGACATCGGAAATGTTGAAAAATCTGGGTTATGAAGTAATTGCTGCTTGTGATGGAAGCGAAGCCGTGTCAGCGTATTTAAAAGCACGGGAATTGATGAAACCATTTGACGTGGTCATTCTGGATTTAACGGTACCAGGCGGAAAAGGTGGAAAAGACACTTTAAAGGAACTTTTGGAAATTAATCCGGAAGTTAAAGTTATCGCTTCAAGCGGATACTCCGACAGTACGATCGCAAGCGAATGGAGGGAACATCGCTTGCGTGGTTTTTTGTCAAAACCCTTTAGCCTTTCCGATTTAGCCAAAACTGTGCACGAGGTTCTTTCCTCTTAGACCCCTCAATTTCACCTTAGTAATGAAACCCGGTCAAAAAGGGGTCAAAGTGTACTTGCCCTCTGCATTGAATAATGAATCTACATTTTCAGGAACTCCAGCAATTTGTAAATCAAAAATGCAGGCCAAAAAACGGCCTTGAAGATACCAAGCACACCGGTCCAGAACGTGGCCGCATGCTGGATGT
>DATNMI010000154.1:0-1086 GCA_035602375.1 Nitrospiria bacterium
AATTATCGCAAAAAACCCTGAAAAGTACGGATTTTCTCTGGAGTATTACGAACCGCTCAAGTACGATGTAGTCACCGTCGACAAACCGACCGACCTCCGTGTTATCGCCCGGGTCACGAACACCAGTTATGAAACAATCAAAGTTCTGAATCCTGAATTGCGAAAAGGGATGACCCCGCCGCAGACTCCTAATTATCAGGTGAGAATTCCTGAAGGGACGCGGGATCTATTTGCGGAAAAATTCAAACAGATTCCCGATCATGCGAGAATTCTAAAGCAGAAACATCGGGTCAGAAAAGGGGAAACCCTTGCCGCTATTTCAAGAAAGTACGGGGTACCTCTCCAGGATCTTGCAGATTCCAATAACCTGACCCTTCAGTCCAGGCTTCGGAGAGGGCAGACTCTGATTATTCCTCTCGGAAAAGCGGATCAGGCCGGAGAAAACTCACAAACGCCTCCGCGGCCCGATTCAAAAATGGGCGCTTCAAATGCCGGTTGCGCCGTCTGTGAGAAAAGCGCTTATTTTTCCTATCGGGTAAAAAAGGGAGATACCCTGTTTGGTCTTTCGAAACTCTATAACATCGAAATGAACGCCATTCTGCAAATCAATGTCATACAGGGATTGAAAGCGGGAACCAGCATCCGGCTTCCCCTGCCGTCATAAGCTCTTAATTTCCCTCACCCTCCCCCGGCCCCTCCCATCAAGGGAGGGGAAAGAAATTTTGGGTCTCCATTCAGGAGAGCGATGCCAGAAAATCCACTGTGGATTACTTTTTTGATGGAACCGCGGGCGCTGTCCCCGGTGAAACCGGCGACGGAGATGCTGAACTGCCCTTTAGATTCGCGATTCTCGCGTTTGCTTCCGCAAATACCGGCGACCAGGGAAACTCCTTGACTACCGCTTCATACCTTCCCAAAGCCTCGGAGGTCTTTCCCTCCTTCTCTAAAATCTGCCCGATCTCAAAAGAGACCGAATCCCGGAAGACGGTTGCCTTATCCTCCTCCATCTCTCTTAAAACTTTCATCGCCTCATCGCGGTTATTCTTGTTTAACCAGGCATTGGCCAGCCTCAACCTAACCAGACTC
>DATNMI010000161.1:0-1468 GCA_035602375.1 Nitrospiria bacterium
AGAGGGATATAGGGAGAGCCCCCCGCCCCTTCAACTTTGAAACCTCGATCCTGTTTTCCAAGCCATTCCATCAGGAAGCTATCTTCAGAAATATGGGAGAGATGGAGCAGGTCCCAGCCGCTCTTTTTCGTTTTAAGAAACTCAAACAGAAGGTCTAAAGAAGGGAAAACATCTTCTTTGCCGCAAATGATGTCCATATGATCGGGATATAATTCAAATGTCCCGCAAAAAGAGAGAACCCGCGCGGGAATCATCGCGTCTTCAATGATCATATTCCGAATAGCAAGGGGCAAGATCCCGACGAGGGCAGACTCTTTATAAACAAAAAGGATGAGGGGTTGATAGGACTTTCCAAAATTCTCCCACCAGGTATGGACCCACTCCCAGGTGCAGAAGATGGAAGGGCGTCTCATCGCCAGGACAAGCTCGTTCCACCGCTCCCGGCTCTTTTGGAATTCCTCCATGCTGGCCACTTTGACCTCGTACATCAGGAAGAACCCTTCTCTGTCAACTCTTCATAGAGTTTGGCGTAGGAGCTGACCATCTTCTCCATTGGAAATTCGCGAATCACCGTCTCCCGGGCATTGGCGCCCATCTTTTCCGTCAGGGAAGAATCGGAAAGGATGCTCATCATTTTCTCCGCCATATTCTTGACATCTCCGACGCCGACCAGAAACCCGTTATATCCGTCTCTGATTAACTCAGGGTTCCCTCCTACATTGGTGCAGATCGTCGGTTTACCGCACCCCATATATTCCAGAATGGCGTTCGATAATCCCTCCGACTCGGAGCAAAGAACTCCCAGGGTAAAATGTTTGATGATCGGAATCACACCGGTAACGCTCCCCAGGAAATGAACATGTTTTTCCAGATACAGTGTACGGACCAGTTCCTTTAACGAAGTCTCCTCCGCGCCTTCCCCCGCCAGAACCAGATGCGCGTTCTCAAATTTCTCATGCAGGATCTTAAAAGCCCGTACCAGATCTGAATGCCGTTTCATGGGGTAGAGATTCGCCACTATCCCGATAATTGGATCGTGGGGGCCGATTTCATGACATTTCCGGAAGTCCTGAGAGGGGGGGGCGTTAAACCGTATTTCATCGTAACCATTATAAATCACGACGCTTTTCTTTTCGGAAAAACCTTCTCTCTTTTTTGCGTTTTCTTTTACGGCCCTGCTGTTTGCCACCAGCCGGTCGACAAAGAGCGTCATCCCCTTTAATATCGGGAGGTTTTTCGAATTATACCAGAACCCCATATCCCGCCTTGAAACGACCACTTTCGCCCCTCCAAGTTTTGCAAATGGGGGAGCGACAGTCGAGGCATCGTTAAAAAAGATATGGACGATGTCAATTCCTGACTTCCGGATCAATCGGCTCAATGAGAAGAGGCGCCTGGCGGTATTGAAAGAGAGGAGCTTTTGAATGTTCAGCACGCTGACCGGAACAGGGAATCTGTTCTTCTCCAG
>DATNMI010000184.1:0-7545 GCA_035602375.1 Nitrospiria bacterium
CCCTCACGTTTGGAACACGTTTTAATCTATGGTTCAATAGGACATTTGAAAGCATGCTTGCCGTCTATGATCGTTCCATTTTCAGGGCATTGGCCCGTCCCTGGTGGACAATGGGCGGAATTTTGGGCGCCTGCGCGCTCCCCTTCATGCTCATGCCCTGGCTTGACCTGAGCTATTTTCCCCGCACCGATCCCGGACAGTTTGTCATTAACTTCAAAGCCCCTACCGGCACCCGTCTTGAAATTACCGAACAGGAAGCAAAAAAAATAGAAGATATTATCAATCGGATCGTGCCTAAAGACGAGCTTGATGTCATTGTTTCAAATGTTGGCGTCACACCCGGTTTCTCGTCCATCTATACCAGCAATACCGCTTCGCATGCCGCTTTCGTTCAAGCGAGCCTGAAAGAAGAACACAAGGTGAGCAGTTATACTTATATGGAGCAGGTGCGAACAGCGGTTCGGCAGGAACTGCCCGAATTGACCACCTATTTTCAAACCGGCGGGCTGGTGGATGCCGTCTTGAATCTTGGGTTGCCCGCGCCTATCGATATTCAGATTACCGGGAGCAATCTAAAAAACGATTATAAAACGGCAGTTGCGATAGCCGCGCAAATTTCTCAACTGCCGGAGGTCAGCGATGTCTATATTCCCCAGGATATCGACGCTCCGGCATTAAAAATTGAGATCGACCGGCAACATGCCAGCGAAATGGGACTCAATCAGAAGGAGGTAGTGAGCAACCTGATTACGGCTCTGACCTCCGACCAGATGATTGCCCCAAGCTACTGGGTCGATCCGAAAAGCGGCAACGATTACATGCTGACGGTCCAGTATCCCGAATCGACGGTCAAAACGCTGGATGATCTCAAGGCCATACCGCTGAGGGCTTCTACTCAACAGAAACCAACTCGACTGGATCAAGTCAGCAGGGTGACGAAAGTTTTTTCACCATCGGTCGTCAACCATTATCAACTCCGCCGAGAGATTGATATCTACATTTCACCTAAAGGTGAAGACTTGGCGGTTCTTGGCGCAAAAATCGACGATATCTTGAAGAATACCAGTTTTCCTGATGCAACCAATGCCCAGATACGGGGTTCGATATCAGCGATGCGCGCCTCATTTAAAAGTTTTGGGCTGGGTCTGCTCCTTTCAGTATTGCTCGTCTATCTGATTCTGGTCGCGCAGTTTAAGTCTTTCATCGACCCGCTCATTATATTGCTTGCTGTCCCGCCTGGGTTAATGGGCGCGTTATTAACCCTTTTAGCGACAGGAACAACCCTGAATGTCATGTCGTTGATGGGGACGGTGATGATGGTCGGAATCGTCGTCTCCAACAGCATTTTGATCGTGGAGTTTACCCATCGCTTGCTTGAACAGGGAAATGATTTAAAAGAGGCGGTGGCGACCGCCTGCCGGATCCGCTTGCGGCCAGTTCTGATGACCTCGCTGGCCACAGTCATTGGCCTGATCCCTATGTCATTGGCGCTAGGCGCGGGAAGTGAGGCTTACGCCTCTCTTGCGCGGGTTATTATCGGCGGGTTAACTGTATCGGTATTAATGACAATCTTCATCGTCCCCGCGGCATTTCTCCTCGTGTATGGCCGGCGGCCGCTCCAATCTTTACATGTTCAGGGGCAGATCCTATGAAGAGGTTTTATCTATTTTCGGCCATAATCATACTCTGTATTAACAATGCCGCGTTCGCCTTTGAAGGCGGGAATCTGACGCTTGAACTGGCGCAACACATGGCACTTCAGAATCACCCGCAAATTCGATCCGGGACTTTCAGCCTGAGCGCCGCCGAGCAGGATGTAAAGGCCGCCCGGGCCAGGTATTTTCCGAAAGTATCGGGTAACATTGTAGGGGCCTATGCGGATAACGGAACCCAGATCGAGGCCGGTGATGGCTTAACCAATTCATCCGTGTTGAGGCGGGGCGCTTACGGTGTTTCGGTTAGCCAACTGATTACCGATTTTGGACGTACGAAGAATCAGATCGAATCGGTCACCGCAGATCTGGAGGCCCGTTCGGCAAAAGTTGAGAATACCAGACAGAGAGTCTTGTTTGATGTAACGCGCGCCTATTATAACGCGTTAAGAGCGCAGGCGCTTGAGCAGGTGGCGGACGATACGCTAAAAGCCAGAAGCGATTTTCTGGAACAGGTGACCGCATTACGCGAAGCAGGGCGCCGGTCGGATCTCGATGTCAGCATTGCAAAACAAGACGTCAGTGACGCGCAACTTCTCAAACTGCAGGCAAAAAACGGGGTGAATGACGCGGCTGCAATACTCTCTCAAGCACTGGGATTAGCCAAGGTAGAGCATTTTGCGCTTGTTCCCGAAAAGAACGTTCTGTCGCCTCCTGCAGATATTGATCGTATCATCGCCCAGGCGCTCGAGCTCAATCCTGAATTGCTAACCTTGAAAGCTCGCGCGCTGGCCGCGCGCAAGACCGCTGATTCGGATTATGCAGCAAACTACCCGACGATCAGCGCGTTGGCCTATGCGGGAGAGGTCCCCTACGACCCAACTGGATTGAGTAAATCCGGATATGCCGCGGCGGGCATTAATTTGAGCATCCCGATTTTTGAAGGGGGCAGGATAATGGCAGTCAGTAAGAGCGCGGATTATATCGCGGAATCGGCCCGCGAAGATGTCATCGACAAGCAAAACAGTTTAAGCAAAGATATTCGGGTGGCCTGGAACAATGTAAAGGTTGCGTATGAAAATATTGATGTGGTCAAACAGCTCCTGGAGAATGCCAGCGTCTCGCTTGATTTGACGAGCGCCCGGTACGAGCTTGGAAGAAGCTCGATTGTCGATCTTGCGCAAGCGCAACTGGCCAAAACAAAGGCCGAAATTACGAACACCAACGCCGTTTATGAATACCTCACCCAGCGCGCATTCCTCAATTACACGGCAGGTTATCCTTTAGGCAGTTCTTAATCCGCCGGCGGTTATAATCTATTCCCTTTTCTTTCGATCCTGATTTTACGCGGAATTTACACCTTATTGATTCGGTTTATATAAAAAAAGATTATAGTCTTGTAAAATTTATTAATTCAATCAGGAGAAACTTATGAACAGCTTTAAAAAACTCATTATGTTGTTGGTCCTTTTTACAGGACTCACGGTTTCGACCGCGAAGGCGGCCGATCTCGGCAACGGGTTCAACTTAGGCGTCACCAGTTATATGGACTATTCGTATGCGACCGGGGATCATTTTGATCCGAATAGCACCCAATTTACCTCCGTCACTAACAACTCCGAGCTAAACAAAGGACTGGCAGACGGATTTCATTTTACCCGGGTTTATCTGACCCTGAAGAAACAGGTCAATGACGATCTGATGGTTCGCGTGACAACAGATCAGATGACTGTCCGCCCGGATGGTTCTTCTGAAGCTACCCCCTTCGGTCTTTCCGGATTTGCAGGAAGCAATCGTGGAAACGTTTTCGTGAAGTATGCTTACGGAGAATATATTTTAAACCCCTCTATGACCGTACGGTTTGGGTTAACCCAGACCCCCTGGATCGATGAGGCTGAAAACCGGTGGACTCTCCGGTTCCTCCGCCCGACCTTCTGGGATGAACAGGGTGCAATTACTTCTTCAGACCTCGGCGTTTCACTTTTAGGCTCTGTAGCAAATAAATTGGTCACCTATCACCTGATGGTCTCTAACGGTGAAGGGTACGAAAATAGCAACGTGAACGGTCAGGGGAACGCCGTTCAGGGGCGTGTTGACCTGAATCTGGGTGGATTTACTCTCTCGGCCTTTGGATTAACGGAAAGCGCCGTTGGAAATGGTGCTGCAAGATCAAACTGGAATGAGGATCGAGAAATTTTCTATGTCCAGTATACCGACCCGATGTTCCGGATTTCCGCTGAATATATGATGGCCGATGATGAAACAAATCCGCCTCTGTCACAAACTCCAACTATAACAACTCTGGCTACCTCAACCGGATCACCAAGGTTTAATCAGGGCAGAGGAATGGGCGCCTGGGCCTGGACCAAGATTCCTGGATTTGAATCGGCCCGGCTATTTGGACGTTATTACGCCATGACGCCGAACAGCGCCCGCGATGTCGGCAAAATGACTGAAATTAATGCCGGAATCACCTATGAAGTGAATTCCAACTTAAGCATCGCACTGGATGATACCATGATTACTCAAACTCTTACAGATGCGACCAACTCACCCGCTCTGAAAGATTTTAGCGACAGCATTATTGGGCTAAGGGCGCAGTTAAGCTTCTAGGTTCTGATCGATGATCGGAAGAAAGGCAACCATGAAAATTAAATCAGCAATAGCATCAATTATCTTAGGTCTTGCGGCGGTCGTGGGGGGAGTCAGCTCCTCCCATGCCGCGGACGCCCTCCTGATCAACGGGGCGGGAGCCACTTTTCCCTACCCGATCTACTCAAAATGGTTTGACGAGTTCGGGAAAAAACACCCGGATTATCATTTTAACTACCAGTCGGTTGGAAGCGGCGCCGGAATCCGCCAGGTGAGTGAAATGACGGTCGATTTTGGCGCGACGGACGGGCCAATGAACGACGACCAGTTGAAGGCGAGCAAGCAGACACTCCTTCATTTTCCGACGGTTCTGGGAGCGGTGGTCCCCTCCTACAATATTCCGGGAGTAAACGCGGAAATCAATTTTACAGGAACCGCTCTGGCGAAGATTTTCATGGGTCAGATTACGAAATGGAACGATCCTGAACTCGTAAAAGCCAACCCAGGCATCCCCCTGCCTGATAAAGCGATCGTGGTGGTCCATCGGTCGGACGGATCGGGAACTACTTATATCTGGACCGATTTTCTCTCCAAAGCAAGCCCGGAATGGAGTCAGAAGGTCGGAAAGGGAACCTCCGTCAACTGGCCGGTTGGTCTCGGAGGAAAAGGGAACGAAGGGGTCAGCGGGTTTGTGAAACAGACCCCCTATGCCATCGGCTATCTTGAACTGATTTATGCCGTTCAGAACAAGGAGCCTTATGGAAAGGTGCAAAACAGCGCCGGAAGCTTCGTCAAGGCGACCCTTGAGAGCGTCAGCGCCGCGGCTGCGGGGGCGGTAAAGTCGATGCCGGAAGATTTCCGGGTCTCCATTACCAATCCTCCCGGTCAGGCCGTCTATCCGGTCGCAAGCTTTACCTGGCTTTTAATTCCCCAGGAGATCAAAGACCACAACAAGGGGAATGCCATCGTGGAATTTTTAAACTGGATGGTTTCCGATGGACAGGATTTTGCCGGAGCACTCTCCTACGCCCGACTGCCGAAGGAAGTCATCGAGAAGGAAAAAGCGGCAATCACCAAGATCAAATACTAAAAGCAGTTCGAAGCTCGAGGCTCGTAGCTCGAAGGTAAAGATAAAGATTTTGTTGCCTTGAGCTTGTGATCTTTAGTCTTTTTGATTTGAGTTATTAACTTTGAGCTTCCAGCTTTGAACTATGTTTACTGGGCCTTCGGGGGGAAAATCTCCTGAAGGCTTTTTTATTCAGGTTTGTTAGGTGTGGGGGAAGTATGACGGATAATTTTTCCCTCAATCAGGTAGACCACCAGCTCCGCGACATTGGTGGCATGATCGGCGATCCGCTCCAGGTATTTGGAGGTAAAGCTGATCCGAACCGCCTGGGCAACCGAATAGTGCTCGTCGTGCATGGAACCGAAAAGGTCCCGGAAAATCCGGTGATTCAGCTCATCGACCACATCGTCATCCTGGCAGACCTTCCGGGCAAGTTTGCTGTTCCCGTTGACAAAAGCATCGAGCGATTCTTTGACCATCTTCTGGGTATACCGGGCCATCCGGTGGAGATCATCGTACGAGGGGAGCCGTTCTTCCTGATTTAACTCCAGTGCCCGCTCCGAAATATTTTCAGCCAGATCGCTCATCCGCTCGAGCTCTGTCGAGGTCTTCATCGCGGTGGTGATAAACCGGAGATCCCGCGCCATCGGTTGGTGGAGGGCGATGAGCCTCAGGCACTCCTCATCAATCTCGACATCAAACGCGTTGACCTGATGATCGTTTTCAATCACTTGTCTGGCCAGGTCCGAATTCCTCTCGATCAGGGCCTTGACGGCATGAGCCACCTGTTCTTCGACCATAGCCCCCATCCGGAGGATTCTCTCTTTCAGGGCGTTCAGTTCCGCGTCAAAATGCCGTTCCATCAGCCAAATCTCCCGGTAATGTAATCTTCTGTCCTGGAATCGGCGGGATTTGTAAATATCCGCCTGGTTTCCGCAAACTCGACCATCTCGCCCGTCAGAAAAAAGCCGGTAAAGTCCGATATCCTGGCCGCCTGCTGCATATTATGGGTCACAATAACCACACTATACGTTTTTTTTATTTCCAGCAAGAGCTCCTCGATCCGGCTTGTCGCAATCGGATCGAGCGCGGAGGTCGGTTCATCCAGCAGAAGAACTTCCGGTTCCACCGCCAGGGCCCTCGCGATGCAGAGCCGCTGCTGTTGGCCTCCTGACAGAGAGAGCGCTGATTTATTCAAGACGTCCTTGACCTCTTCCCAGAGTGCGGCGTCATTGAGCGCACGTTCCACCCGTTCATCCAGGAGTGCCCTGTTTCTGACGCCGTTCAGCTTTAATCCGGAAGCCACGTTATCATAGATCGACATGGTCGGAAACGGGTTTGCTTTTTGAAAAACCATGCCGACCCTTCGCCTGAGAAGAACGGGGTCGGTCGCCGGGCTATAGATGTCCTGGCCGTCCAGCAGGACCGATCCGGCAGCTCTCGCGCCCGGAATAACTTCATGAAGCCTGTTTAAACAGCGGATAAAGGTCGATTTGCCGCAGCCGGACGGCCCGATGACGGCCGTAATCTGCTGGCGGAGGGTTATCATCTGAATGTTTTTCAACACCTGGGTTTCGCCAAACCAGGCGTTCAGATTCTCAATTTCAAAGATCGGTTTGGAAATCGTCATGATTAGCGCTTACCTCAATCCCCTCCGGAAGATCAGCCGGGAGAGAATATTCATTCCGAGGATCAGGAAAAGAAGGACCGTTCCGGCGGTCCAGGCAAGCTGGTGCCATTCCTCGTAGGGAGAAATGGCGTAAGTATAAATCATCACCGGAAGAGAAGCAACCGGCTCCATGAGGCTCCGGTTCCAATACATGTTTCCAAAGGCCGTAAAAAGAAGCGGGGCGGTTTCACCCGAAATTCTGGCGAGTCCTAACATAATTCCGGTCATAATTCCCCGGCCGGCTGACGGGACTACGATAAAGACAATCATTTTCCATTCGGGAAGTCCCAGGGCAAGGCCGGCTTCACGAATCGAGTCGGGAACCATCTTTAAGAATTCTTCGCTGTTACGGACCATAATCGGAATCAACATGATTCCAAGGGCGATGCCCCCGGAGAGGAGGGAAAAGTGCCCCATGGGGAGGACAATCAGAATATAAGCGAATATCCCGACAACAATGGAAGGGATGCTGTTTAGCAGATCAGCCGCATAACGAACGGCAAAACCGACGAGATTCTTTTGCCCAAATTCGGAAAGGTAAAGGGCTCCGAGAAAACCAATTGGAA
>DATNMI010000185.1:0-3674 GCA_035602375.1 Nitrospiria bacterium
TCATGCTGAAGAACGGGACCCCTGCCTCTCCCGCGACCGCTTTTGCAAGCATGGTCTTTCCCGTTCCGGGCGCGCCGACTATGAGGACTCCTTTCGGGATCTTTCCTCCAAGCTTTCTGAAACGCTGGGGATTTTTCAAAAAATCAACAACCTCCATCAACTCCTGGCGGGCTTCATCAATCCCGGCCACGTCATCAAAGGTAACCCCTGTCTCCTTTTCCATATAGACCTTTGCCTTGCTTTTGCCGATCTCCATCACTCCACCGGCGCCGGCTCCCATTCGCCGGATCAGGAAACTCCAGAGAAAGAAAAAAATCAGGGCGGGGATAATCCATGAGAGAATATTGGAGATCCAGGGGTTATCGATCTTTCCGGTATACTTGATCCCGGCGGCTTCCAGCTCCTTGATAAGGTCGGGGTCCGGCACCCGTACGGCTGAAAACTGGCCCTTCTCCCCCGGAAGCTTTTTGATGGCTTCCGCCTTTTCCCTGGAGAGGATCGTCTCTAGCCCCTCCTTTTTCACCTGGCCCGAGATTTCCCGTTCTCCCAGAATCAGGGTATCCACCCTCGCCGCTTTCAGAAGGGCTTTAAATTCGCTATAGGTGACGGTTTCCACGCGGGGCGCAAAGAGAAGAAGTTGAATGACCAACAAAATGACGGACGCCGCCACAAAATACCAGAGTGAAAATTGCTGTTTTTTCTTTTCCATAGGCAATCAGACCTTTATAAAAAATCCTGGAAATAGAACCCTGAAGTTATCTTAATGAGCGTGGAGGCGGGAGTCAAGGAGAGCCGGCCTCGTCACGATTCAGGGGCGGTATTCCTTGTCAAGAATCTCCTTCGAAAAGATATAGGACCGCTCGAGAAGTTCGGCGGTATGGGAAAAGTCGAGGATTTCAACGTTCATGCCGAAATCAGGCTGCAGGACAATCAGCTTGGCCTTGTCCCGAAAATACCGGACATCGGAAATGGTTTTCCGGTCCATTGTAATGGAAAAGGCGCGGCTGATGATCTTGACCAGCCCGTGGACCTCCCTCCCCGTAACTCGCTCGCTGGTATACTCCATGCAAAGGATCGTGGTTGCCCCTTCCATGACCGCGATTTCAATCGGAACATTGTCCGAGACGCTCCCATCTACCAGCTGGATTTCCTGGCACATCTGGGGAGGGAAAACCCCGGGCATCGCCATCGAGGCCATCAGCGCATCAATGAGATTGCCCTTTCGAAGATAGACCGGCTCTCCGGTCTGCAAATTGGTACAGGGAACAATCAAAGGAATTTGCAGCAACTCAAATTCCCCGACGGGAAGATACCTCTGTAAGAAATAGCGGAACCGGGAATGGTCGTAAAAGGAATCCGAGGAGAAAAACTTCCAGAGGTTGCTCCAGTTAAAGCCGTAAAGGTCGTCCATCCGGAGATTGCGCCAGATGATGTCTAGGTCATAAGGGCTCACGCCGGCGGAGATAAACGCGCCGTTGATCGCGCCGATGGAGGAACCAACGACCAGGTCAACCTTGATTCCTTTTTCAACAATGGCCCGGTAGAAACCGACTTCAATGGCCCCCTTGGCGCCGCCGCCGCAGAGTACCAAGGCTATCTTCTCGCTCATTGTGCCAGGTTCTCCCCTCTTTTAATATACCAGTCAGGGGTTGTGTATGGAAATTTTCTTCCCCTCGGGCGATCGGCTCATCCCCTGCAGTTTATTAATGGCGCTCAGATAGGCTTTGGCGCTCGCCACCAGAATATCGGTATCTGATCCATGCCCGGTGACCACCCTGCCGTCCGCTTCGATTTTGACGGTCACTTCCCCCTGGGCATCGGTTCCGCCGGTGATCGCCGCGACGATATAGGACTGGAGCCTTCCCGTATTATGCGTTAACCGGTCAAGCGTTTTATAGACGGCATCCACTGGGCCATCTCCCTTCCCGATCTCCTTGAGAACTTTTCCTTCCGTCTCAACCTCAATCGTTGCCGTCGGACTGACGAGGGTTCCGGTTTCCACATAAAGGCTTTTTAGCCGGTAAACTTCGTGTTGTTTTGCGATCTCGTCGCTGACAATCGCGTTCAGGTCGTCTTCGTAAACCTCTTTTTTCTGGTCGGCCAGTTTTTTAAACCGGTCAAAGGCCCGATTGAGTTCCTCTTCGGTCAGATCGTAACCCATTTCAGTTAAACGGGCCCGAAAAGCATGGCGTCCAGAATGTTTTCCCATCACAATATTGCTCTGCGAAAGGCCTACCGACTCGGGGGAGATGATTTCATAGGTCGATTTTTCCTTTAGAAGACCGTCCTGATGAATCCCGGATTCATGCGCAAAAGCATTCGCCCCCACAATGGCCTTATTGGCCTGAACCTGCATTCCGGTCACCCGGGTCAGAAGCCTGCTGCTTTTAATGATTTCCCCGGTTTTGATCCCGGTGTCTGCCCCATACACTTCTTTCTTGATCCTCAGGGCCATAACCACCTCCTCCAGGGAGGCGTTGCCGGCCCGTTCCCCTGCCGTTGATCGTACATTCTATCTGCGCTGCGCCGTTCAAAATGGCCGAAAGGGAATTGGCTACCGCCAGACCAAGATCATTATGGCAATGGACCGAAATCACCGCTCGCCCGATATTCCGGACATGTTCACGAATTCCCCGGATCAGCGCTCCGAAATCTTCCGGCGTGGCATAACCGACAGTGTCCGGAATATTGACTGTCGTGGCTCCAGCATTTATTACCGCCTCGAGGACCTCATAGAGATATTCGGGTTCGGACCGGGTGGCGTCCATGGGAGAAAATTCCACATCTTCGACAAGAGAGCGGGCTTTGCGGACCATTTCTTCCGCCCTCAGCTTTGCTTCCTCTCGGGTCATCCGGAACTGGTGTTTCAGGTGGATATCGGAGGTGGAAAGAAACGTATGGATTCTCTTCCGGGGGGCGTCCGCAATCGCCGCGGCAGCGCGCTCAATGTCTTCACTCCTGGCTCGGGCCAGGCTGCAGATCACCGGACCTTCCACTTCCCGGGAGATTCTCTGAATGGCCTCAAAATCGCCCGGCGAACTGATCGCGAAACCGGCTTCGATAATATCTACGCCAAGCTGGGCCAGCTGTCTTGCGATAATCACCTTTTCTTCCACGTTCATACTGCACCCTGGGGATTGCTCTCCATCCCGCAGGGTTGTATCAAATATCCGGATTGTTCTCATCGATTTTTTTCTCCAAAGGCGCTACCTTTAATATAATGGATGAATCTCCTAACCGGAAACAAAAAAACCCTCATTCCGGTAAAGTCGAACGTTCGACTTTACAGGGACGAAGGTTTTCTCCGTGGTACCACCCTGCTTTGACGCCCTTCGGGCATCCTTCATTTCTGCTTTTTACGGAAAGCGTCCGGCGCCAATTACCAGAGGGGAACCCTCGTTCACGGGCACGGCTCCGAGGCGAGTTCAGCCTTTTCATGGGCTTACTACTCCTCTTCACTGCCTTTTTACAAACCATTGAAAAACTAATTATCTGCAGGCAAACACCGTCATTCCCGCGAAAGCGCCAGCGCCGAAAAAGAATTGACCAGTGCGGCGCTGGCGCGGGAATGACGACAAAAGAGTTTTTCAACACCCTGCTATTTTGTTGCCAGTTTCTGTTACTGGTTTACGGGTAACGGTGCGTCGGAACGCCCTCGTCCTCGTCCAGATCAT
>DATNMI010000211.1:0-2519 GCA_035602375.1 Nitrospiria bacterium
GTTCGTTTAATCCTTTCTGACAGGTAAAAACCGCCGGGAGGGGAACCTCCATGATTTCATGCGCCCCTTCAATCTGACGCTGGGCAACCGCGCTCTTTTTATCGGTTGAAATTTCAAGCTTGTTGATCATCCCGACGTGAGGGAGCGCAAGAAGTTCCGCAACCATGATTCCAACGGCCCCCATATCGTCGTCAATCGCCTGTTTTCCAAAGAATATCAGATCGTACTCCATGGTCTTGATCTGCGCCGCAAGAATTCTGGCAATTCCCAGTGAATCGCTTCCGATAAAGACAGGGTCGCTGAGAAGAATTGCCTTGTCGGCGCCCATCGCCAGGGAGGTTCTCAGTGCCTCCGCCGCCTTTGACGTGCCAACCGATATGACCGTTACCTCGCCTGCTCCCAACCTCTCCCGGATCCTGATCGCTTCTTCTACCCCGAATTCATCATAGGGATTGACCACATAGGTCAATTCAGCAGAATCCGCTTCTTTCCCGGAGGCGGCCACCTTGATCCGGCTCTCCGAAGCGGGGACCTGTTTCGTGCAAACAATGATCTTCATAGAATTATTCCCTTCTTATTATACCGGGGGGCCTTCACAAAAAGCGTTCATTGCCCCCCGCGCCCCCGCGTCTCGCACAGGCAAAGCCTGATGCTACACTTTTCCTTTTTTACCGAGGGGCCTTCACAAAAAGCGTTCATTGCCCCCCGCGCCCCCGCGTCTCGCACAGGCAAAGCCAGACGCTCGTCAATAAAAATATCATACCAAAATAATCAGACTGAAATAACCTCACCCTCCCGGGATTCGTCCCGGAATCCTTCGGGAAAGGCCCCTTCCGCAAGCGTAGCCATCTGGGGACGACCTTCGGGAATTATCCAGTCATGGCTGACCTTTCCCCCAAAAGCCGGCCGGGTCATGATGAGGAGGCGGTTTTCAATATCCATCGCGAGATTACGGCATCCGGCTACAAGCCCCACCCGGAACCGCTCCGCGAGGCGTCCCGCCAGCTCGTTTCCCGGAAAACGGGACGAAAAAAGAACAATTTCCGGCGACTCTTTCAGAATAAGTGCTTCAGAACTGACCACCTTTTTTCCGATATTTCCGGCAGAGGATTGCGAAGAGAGATAAACCCGGTCGGCCCCATGAAAGACCCATTCACGCGGGGTAAAGACGGGAATCTCGAAGAGGATTGCCGAAAGATAGACGCCGAGCTGGTCAGCGATTTCTCTCCCCTTTCCCAGAGCCTGAAGATCGCCGGGATGCGGCGTTCTGCCCGCAGAATCGACAAATACGAATACCCCCCTGAACTCTTTAGACTGTTTCTCTTCCATCTAAATGAACCCCTGATCGGAAGCCTCAAATTCCTTTAAAAGAGACTGACTCGAGCCGCCGTCGGCCCCACGGATTTCTCCGGAATTCAGATTGACATAATAGAGGAAATGACGTTCTCCGTAGGAATAGGTAAATGAAACCTGCACAACCCAGAACCCCCTTTTGAGACGTCCCGCATCCCAGCTCTTTTCCAGCGGAACGCTCTGCTCTTCCATTTTTGTTTCGAGCCAGCCTTTGAAATCGTTTGAATATTTCCCCAACCTGTAATTCTGAACCGAATGAATGGCCTTCTGTTTGGCAAACAGGTCGCCGCATCCCTGAAGAAAAAGGATGGATCCAAAAAGGATTACACTGAACCACATTCTAGAAATATTCAAATCGATTTTCCTTTGAAACAAACCTCAAGATGCCTGCAGGATATTTATTTTCCGGTCAAGACGGAGCGAACCAGCGTTTCACCTTTTAATTGAACTCCCGACTTCTCAAGCGCTTCCTTCAGGTTCCACTTCACAAGGGGGGCACGGGCAGCTTTTATGATTTTCATGACATTGGGAATCCTGGGCGTATTGGAATCTTTTCTGACTGTCATCAGAAGAGGCACTTCCGATGACAGATTTTCTCCTCCTGCCAGATATTTTATCCTCTTGCCCTCAATCCCGGAAAAGTCCGTATTCCATATCAAAGGAATACTCAACGCTTCCGAGAGTCGAAATTCTATTTGAGAGGACGGAGGGTCTTCAGAGGGCCCGCCCATGAAAACAATATCAAAAGGCCCCGCCTCTTTTAGGAGATAACAGAGTGCCCAGGAAATTCCCGCGGAGTGGGAAGGAAGAGACGCCTCCTGAACCAGATGGGCCTGATCAGCCCCAAGGGCAAGGGCTTCCCTTAATATTTTCTCCTGGGTGTCGTTTCCAAAAAGAAAGACATCAAGGACCAGGCCAGAGGTCTGTTCTTTCGCCTGAAGGGCGGCTTCAAGCGCGTTCCGGTCGGAATTCTTAAAGACCCGGGGGCCTTTTTCAAAGACCCTGTCTTGCGAAACACTGATGCTCAATTGCGAGAGATCTGGAACAGGTTTTAAAAGAACCGCCGCTTTGATTTAATAATCTCCTTTTTTCAACAGGTCTTCGGCGATAACGAGCCTCTGAATCTCGTTGGTCCCCTCGAAAATACGGTTGATTCTGGCGTCCAG
>DATNMI010000224.1:0-9543 GCA_035602375.1 Nitrospiria bacterium
CCCTGGCCGGCATGCCGATGGGAGATTTTTTAAACTATATCTCCCTGATCACCCACTTTGAAAACTTCAATAAAGGACTGATTGATTCCTCCGATATCGTCTATTCACTCGGAATGATCGCGCTTGGCCTCTTTTTAACCAACCGGGTACTGGATTCTCAAAGATGGCGGACTTAAACCGAAAAGAAAAACTCGGGAATATTCTCGGCATCTGCGGGCTTCTGATCGCGCTGATAGGCCTCTTCCTTTATGGCGCTTATCCGGAGAAAGCGGGTCTAATCAGCGCTTTCGAAGCGGTCGCGCTCGCGTCCCTGGTCTACTATTTTGTCCTCAATTTTACCCGGATCAGCGCCTTCTCGAAGAAACGGTCAACCCGAATGGGAACCGGAAGCTTTGTGACGCTCCTCCTTTTCCTCGGCATCCTGGGGATTATCGCGGTTCTCGGTACAAGGCACCATTTCCGGTATGATCTCTCGGAGAGCGGAGATTTTTCTCTCTCCCCCCAGACCAAAAAGATATTAAAAGAGACGCAAAAAGAGATCAAGATCACGGCTTTTCTTGAGGAAGCCGCCCCTGACCTGGAAAAGGCGAAGGACCTCCTGAATAATTTTAAATATCAGTCTTCAAAAATATCCTATGAAATGGTCGATCCGGTCAAAAGGCCGACCATCGCGAAACGTTATGGCGTGACCCAATCGGGAACCATGATTCTGGAATCGGGCGGGAAGGAATCGCGAACCCGCGCAGTCAGCGAAGAGGAGTTGGTCAACGCCATCATCCGGATGAACCAGGAGAAGAAAAAGACGGTCTATTTCCTGGAAGGGCATGGCGAGCACAAGATTTCTGATACCGAGAAGGAAGGCTATTCCATCGCGAAATCGGGGCTTGAAAAAGACGGGTTTGTCGTCAAGAATATCCTTCTCCTTCAAGAGGGCAAGGTTCCCGATGACGCCGCCGTTCTGGTTATCGGGGGGCCAGTCTCCGCTTTTCTTCCGGCTGAAAAGAGCGCGCTGGAAACCTGGTTGAGCAAGGGGGGAAAGGTGATTTTCATGGTCGACCCTGAAACCCGTTCCGGCCTCGATGATCTTCTGGAAAAGTATGGCATACTCCTTCATAAGGACCTTGTGATTGATCCGAGGTCAAAACTGATGGGGGCCGACTTTACGATTCCGGTGGTGAGCGAATTTCCCCGTCATGAGATTACCAAGGAGATGAAAGCGCCGGTCTTTTTCCCCGTGGCCCGCTCGTTTGATTTTATTAAGGAAAAAGGGTCCGAGATTGATTTTCAGGCGCTTGCCATGAGCGACCCCGGAAGCTGGGGAGAGACTAAAATTCAGACCGGAACGGCAAAATTTGATCAGGGAGAGGATTTCCCCGGTCCGCTGGTCATGGCCGCCGTATTCAGCTTTAAAGATACTGGGAAAATGCCGGCCAAATGGATCATGGTCGGAGATTCTGATTTTATCACCAACAATTTCTTTCAGGCGTTCGGAAACGGCGATTTCTTTCTGAACATGGTCAGCTACCTGGCCGAGGAAAAAAACCTGATTTCCATCCGGCCGAACCCCGTTAAATCCGGAACTCTTCTTTTAACCAGCAGAACCGGGATCTGGTTTTTCCTCGTTCCGGTCATCATCATACCGGGCGTTGTGCTCTTGGCCGGAATACTGGTCTGGAGAAAACGGCGAAACCGGTAATGTTGAAAAACAAGCCGATCCTGATTCTCGCGGTGATCCTGATTCTTCTTTCGGCCTGGTTGGTCTGGGTCGATAACCCTCGAATGAAACGTGAAGAAGAAAAGAAGGAAAAGGCCGACCTTCTTTTTAATTTTCCGGAAGAGGCCGTTCAAGGGGTGGAACTTTTCTCCTCCAAGGGGCATATTGTCCTTTTGAAGTCGTCAGACGGCAAGTGGATGATATCGAATTCGGTTGATGGCAAAGAAGGCTCCGCGGCTCTACCGGCTGAAACAGGGGAGGTGGAGGCGATCATCCGGCAGGTTCATGATCTGAGATACTCCAGGTCTCTGGATGAACCCGGTCCCGACCTGAAGAGCTATGGCCTTTCCGAACCTCCTGGAAAGGTCGTTCTGAAAATCAAGGGGAAGGGGGAGGAGACCCTTCTTTTGGGAGACGACGCTCCGGGAGGCCAGACCTTTTTTATCAAAAAAGGGGCGGAAACGAAAGTTTATACGGTACAATCTTCTCTCCGCGGTTCTTTTGAAAAAGAACTTTTCGCTTTTCGGAACAGGCATCTCCTCCGGGACCTGAACGAGGCTTCTGTCAATGGACTGGAGGTCAAATCAAAAGAGATCGGCTGGCAATTGACCAGAAACGGGGAGAGCTGGGTTTTAATGGGAAACCCGGAGGCAAAGATTGAAGTTCGAATAGTCTCCGGTTTTCTCATGCAACTGGAAGAGCTGGAGGGGGAGAAGATCTTAAGTGAAACTTCCAAAGACACCGCCCGGTTTGGTCTTGCCAGGCCGATTGCTACAATTCAGATTAAAGATAAGGGGAATAAGGCTGTTTCTCTTCTGATTGGGCAATACCGGGAGGAAAATTCAAAAGAGCCATTATTTGCCGCGTTGGGAGAAGCGACAGGACCGATCTTTCAGATCAAGAACGACATTCTATCGTTAATCCCCAAAAAAGAATCGCTCATCAAAAAACCGGAACCGCCCATACCCGCTCCCGCACCCCCCGCAACAGCACATTAAAAATTTTGGAATATTCGCGCCGCCTATTTTCCCCCTTCCTTGATGGGAGGGGATGAAGGTGAGGGTGATTTACTTGCACCCCCACCCTAGCCCTCGCCCATCAATGGGGAGGGAACCTATCCTTAATTCAAACTGAGTTTTTCGAAATAAATCTGAGACGTAGTAAATGCGCCCACGGCCACGGCCTCATCCCAAACCAGATAGGCTGTTTTGCCAACGACGGTAAACCCGGGTGCGTAGGAGGCGCTTGTCCCGGCAGGAGTCGAAGAGAGGTTGTAAAAATTGGGAAAGGTATTTCCTCCGTCAGTGGAACGTGACAGGAAAAGGTCGTTAACTTTTAGCCCGGTAGGGAATGAAAAGAAGGCCAAATTGACATATTGGGAAGAATCAATCGCCAACGCAGGCCCAAAGGAACAGCCGTTGTTGGTCAAATTCCCATTTCCGATCATAGTAAACAGGGTATTCCCTGATTTAAGGAAACTAAAGAAAATATCGGTGTTAGGTTGAGGGGGGGGAGGGCAAGGTTGATAACTAGGGTTCCATGCTGAATAGACTTTGCCGGAAGTATCAATTTCCAGTGAAGAATCTAGCAGGGGTGCTCCGCTGAACACTGGAATCGTTTGGGTATTGTTAATATTTAAAGATAACCCTGTAGATGATGGCCCGGATTGAAAGTATTGAATATACGATTGATTGTTATATTGTTTTATTTTGGGGTACCCTGTAGAGAGGTTACCGGTTCCTGAAATGAGGTTGGGAGCTGTGTTGAAACTGGCCTGTGTAATGGGAATCGTGGTCACAGAAACGGCAAATGATGTGGCATAAACTTCATTGTCCGTACATGAAGGGGTAACTGTTGTGCATTGATTCCAGGCGAGGGCTAACGTGCCATTACTGACATTGATATCTTCGGGAGAAGGAGAGCCAGCAGAGGGAAATGGAACCGATGTAGAAGAAACAGTTAATGGTAATGCCAATTGAAAAACATTGGCAATGGTGTAATTGAATTGAATGCTCGGAGTTGCGGAGGGGACATACCAGGTGATAAAAGCATTTCCACTTCCGTCAGTTGCGATCCGGGGATAACTTCCTCCCGAAGAACCTGGTACTGAACCAAGCGTAGTAAAGGTGGCGCCAGCGTTGGTTGAATAGGTATAAAAGATACTGCTGGTTGAGTAGTTCTGCCAGACGACAAAAACATTATTGTTTTTATCAGCCGCCACCTGCGGGTTGGGATAAAATTTTGTTGTTGATATAAAAGAAGCAGGACTGGAAATAGGCATGGGGGAAATGGAGACCGTGAAAAAAGGGGGGACTGGGCCTACCCCGGCTGGAAGGCCACATCCCCAGAAGAGCACAATTCCTATTAGAAAAAGCCTTTTTAAGTCAAAATAACGGGTCATTTATCAGATTAATTCTACTATAAAACATTCGAAAATTCAAATATTTAGGCTAATTTACGCGTGGAACATGATTTTGACATTTTAAAATAAATCGATTAGAATCTGCCCTTATGATTGAGAAAAAAAAAGGGAAAGTAATCGTTCTCGCAAGCGGGGGGCTTGACTCCACTACCGTTCTCGCGATGGCTGTCGAGAAGGGCGAGGAGGTTTACGCCGTCAGTTTTGACTACGGCCAGCGCCACCGGGTAGAGCTGGAATGCGCCAAACAGGTGGCCGGGTATTATGAGGTCAAGCATAAGATTATCCGGGTCGATTTGAGGCAGATCGGGGGGTCGGCCCTCACCGATGAAATTGAAGTTCCGAAGAATAGAACTCCCGGAGAGATAGCTTCCAGAGTGCCGCCAACCTATGTCCCTGCGAGAAACACGATTTTTCTATCGTTTGCCCTTGCCATCGCGGAGGTGATTTCAAGCCCGGTGGTCTATATCGGAGCCAATGTCCTCGATTACAGCGGTTATCCCGATTGCAGGCCTGAATACCTGAAAGCCTTTGAAACCATGGCCAATCTCGCGCTTGATACCAAGGGTAAAAATATTCCGCCCCTTGAAGTCCGGGCGCCCCTTCTGTTTTTGTCCAAAGCCGACATCGTTCGAAAAGGGGATCAGTTAAAGGTCCCTTTTCATCTGACCCATAGCTGTTATGACCCTCTCCATAGCGGGTATGGCTGTGGGCGGTGCGATAGCTGTCTGTTGAGAAAAAAAGGGTTTGCAGAGGCCGGGGTTGTTGACCCCATCCCGTATGCAAGCTAAAAATAGAGATGATTTCCGCTGAAAACTTATTAAAGTTGCTTGACCAGATCGTACCGGAGCCCCGGATCGAGTTGAACCATTCCAATCCGCTGGAACTGCTGATGGCGACCATTCTTTCAGCCCAATGCACCGACGAGCGGGTCAACAAGGTCACTGAAGGGCTCTTTAAGAAATACAAGTCCGCCAAAGATTATGCCGGAGCCGATTTGGCCGCATTTGAATCAGAAATCAAGCCGACCGGATTTTATAAAAACAAGGCTAAAAACATTCTTGGTGCGGCTCAGGTTCTATTCGAGAAGTTCGGCGGGGAAGTTCCTGATAAAATGGAAGAGCTGACCTCGCTTCCCGGCGTCGGGAGAAAGACTGCCAATGTGATCCTGGGCGGGTGGTTTAAAGAACCGGCGGTGGTGGTTGATACCCATGTTAGACGGGTGTCTAAAAGACTCGGTCTGACAGATTCAGAAGACCCCGAACAGATTGAAACGGACCTTCAAAAGATTATTCCTGCGGACCGATGGAGCCGTGCTTCAACGCAGATCTTGTTATTCGGCCGGTATACCTGTAAGGCCAAGTTGCCGCAATGTGCCGGATGCCTTTTTTATAACGACTGTCTCAGCAAAGGGAAGTGGTAGATAAGGAAAGGGGAAAGATGAATTTCAAAGTTATTCAAGTTCTGCCGGTGTTCTTTTTTATGCTGGTTTTTGGGCCCGGCTTATTGTTGAGCGCGGAGAGGGACCCGCTCCTTCCGAGGGTTTCTAAAGACCTGCTTCCTAAGGTCAAGGAGATGAAAAACCCGCATGAGGCCACGCCTGAAAACATCGCCAAAGGGAAAGGGCTGTTTGACGGGAGAGGCACCTGTTATGTCTGCCATGGAAAAGAGGGAAAAGGGGATGGCGCCGCGGCGGCCGGTCTTGAACCTTCTCCCAGGAATTTTACCAATCCGGCCTTCCATGCGGCCCGGACGGACGGGGAACTCTACTGGGTGATCAAGAACGGAAGCCCCGGAACGGCCATGGTTCCGATGGTTGGAAGCACTATAGACGAAGACGAAGCCTGGTATGTTCTTCTCTACGAAAGGTCCTTGAACAAGAAGTAGAAAGCCATGGCACTTTTTCTTGACAAGAAGAAGCTGTTTCGATATTATCGAACGACAGGTTTCACCAGACAAATTGAGCAGGTGGATTGATTTAAGGCACCATTGCAACCACCCAAAAAAAGTGCTAATAGTCCAGAGTCAAAAACCCTGTGCTTTACGCATAGGGTTTTTTTTTGATCGGTCACCCGGAAAACGGAAATCCAGCGAAAAAACTCTGGTCGCGGTTAAATTTAATTTGATAAGGAGCCAAGAATGAGCAAGAATTATTTATTTACTTCCGAGTCGGTGACGGAGGGCCATCCCGACAAGATAGCCGACCAGATTTCAGACGCAGTCCTCGACGCGATTATCGCCCAGGACCCGACTTGCCGGGTGGCCTGTGAAACCATGTTGACTACCGGAATGGCTTTTGTCGCGGGAGAAATTACGACCTCCTGTTATGTGGAAATTCCGGACGTTGTCCGGGAAACCATTAAGAATATCGGTTATACCCGCGCAAAATTCGGGTTTGACTATGAAACTTGCGGCGTCATCACATCCATTCATAACCAATCTCCCGATATCGCGATGGGGGTCGATTCCGGCGGAGCGGGGGACCAAGGCCTGATGTTCGGCTATGCATCGAATGAAACCCCGGAACTGATGCCGGCGCCGATTCTCCTCGCCCATAAACTGACCAAAAAATTAACTGAGTTGAGAAAAAATAATATTCTTCCCTATCTCCGTCCGGATGGAAAATCGCAGGTTACTGTTGAATATGTCGATGGAAAACCGAGACGGATTGACACCGTGGTGATTTCCACCCAGCATGCCCCTGACACCAAGATGAGCGATCTTCGCGAAGATATCATCGAGCGGGTCATTAAGGCGACCCTTCCTGCTGAATGGATTGATCCAAAAAAGATCACCTACCATATCAATCCGACCGGCCGCTTTGTCACCGGAGGGCCGATGGGGGATACCGGGTTGACGGGCAGAAAAATCATTGTCGATACTTATGGCGGTTTTGGCCGTCATGGCGGCGGGGCCTTTTCCGGAAAAGATCCTTCCAAAGTCGACCGGTCGGCCTCCTACATGGCCCGGTACGTGGCGAAGAACCTGATCGCGGCCGGCATTTCGGAGCGTTGCGAGGTCCAGCTTGCTTATGCAATCGGGGTAGCCGATCCCGTTTCAATCTATGTCGATACTTTCGGCACCTCCGATCTTCCCCAGGAAAAGATTACCAGGCTGGTTAGGGATTATTTCCCTCTGACCCCCAAAGGGATGATCGATCATCTGAGGCTTCGGAGGCCGATTTACAAGAAGACTGCCGCCTATGGTCATTTTGGCCGAACAGAGCCGGAATTTACCTGGGAGCGAACAGACATGGCCGACACGATCAAGAAAGCGGCAGGGTTATAAACTACAGTTGATCGTTGAAGCGTTGAAAGATCTACAAGCTTTTCAACCATCAACTTTTCAACCTTTATTTCTTCAACTCAATTAAGATAAAAGGATCTTTCATGGAATATGATATTAAAGATATAAAACTGGCTGAAAAAGGGAAGTTAAGAATCGAATGGGCCGAACAGAACATGCCGGTCTTAAGACAGATCAAGAAGCGTTTCAAGAAGGAAAAGCCGTTAAACGGCCTCAGGGTTTCGGCCTGTCTTCATGTGACGACCGAGACGGCGAACCTGATGGATACGCTGAAAGCCGGCGGCGCTCAGGTTCTGATCTGTGCCTCAAACCCCTTGAGCACCCAGGATGATGTCGCGGCGGCGCTGGTGGATCATTTTGAGATTCCGACCTTTGCGATTAAGGGAGAGGATAACAAGACCTATTACAGCCATATTCAGGCGGCGCTCAATCATCGTCCCGCGATTACCATGGATGACGGGGCGGACCTCGTTTCAACGCTTCATTCTGACCGCCAGGAGCTGTTGAAGCATGTTCTCGGAGGAACGGAAGAAACAACGACTGGCGTCATCCGGCTTCGGAGCATGGCCGAGAAAAAAGTTTTGAAATTTCCGGTAATTTCGGTCAATGACGCTGAAACAAAACATATGTTTGATAACCGGTACGGCACAGGCCAGAGCACGCTCGACGGTTTCCTCCGCGCGACCAATCGCCTGGTCGCCGGATCGGTCTTTGTCGTTGCCGGATACGGATGGTGCGGACGGGGACTGGCGCTTCGGGCCCATGGAATGGGCGCGAATGTCATCGTCACCGAAATTGATCCCCTGAAAGGGCTTGAAGCGGCCATGGATGGTTACCGTGTCATGCCGATGTCCGAAGCCGCTCCTCTCGGAGATTTCTTCTGCACGGTGACCGGCGATATCAATGTTCTCCGTAAAGAGCATTTTGCGGTGATGAAAGCCGGCGCGATTATCGCGAACTCGGGCCATTTTAACGTTGAAATTGACATTCCATCACTCGAAAAAATGTCAAAGAAAAAGAGGCAGATCCGTGAATTCGTGGATGAATTTACAATGAATGATGGCCGGAAAATCAATCTTCTGGGCGAAGGACGTCTGATCAACCTGGCCTCGGCCGAAGGGCACCCTTCTTCGGTGATGGATATGAGCTTCGCAAATCAGGCGCTTTCGGCTGAATATATGGTAAAGAATAATTCAAAATTGGAAAAGAAGGTCTATCCTGTCCCGAAGGAGATTGACAAGGAGATCGCAAGACTTAAACTGGCAGGGTTGGGTATACAGATTGACAAGTTGACCAGGGAGCAGGAGAAGTATCTCGCCTCCTGGGAAATGGGTACCTAAAGAATTAGGTTCTAAACACGATTTTTCAGACCGTTGAGAAGGGCCAGATGCCCCCTGCCGAGGCCTTCCGGCATTATTACTCTTGTCGGAGGGGCGCTAGGCTGAAGATTCGAGGCGACGGAGGCGTGCGAAATAGGCACGTTGAGGAAGCCGAGAATCGAGAACGCCGCAGATGGCCCATTATCGACGGTCTGCATCTCTGAGAGAGTAACCAATGGCCTGGTTCAAACGCACCAACCGTCAACAAGACCCATCCGACTCCCGCCGGGTTAAAATTCCCGAAGGCCTATGGGTCAAGTGCAACAATTGCCGGGAATTAATCTACCGGAAAGAGCTTGAAAAAAACCATCAGGTCTGTCCGAAGTGCGATTATCATTTTCCGATTTCCGTTGAGGAAAGGCTCGATCTGATTCTTGACCCGGAAAGCTTCAAAGAGATGGACGCCGGAATGGAGCCGAACGATCCGCTCAATTTCAAGGACATTTCCAGGTATAAAGACCGGTTGAAGGTCTACCAGGAAAAAACAGGCTGCAAAGACGCATTTGTTTATGGCCATGGAACGATCAGCGCCCATCCCGTCGTTTTTGGCGCCTTTAATTTCAGTTTTATGGGGGGAAGCATGGGAAGCGTGGTCGGGGAAAAAATTCTCCGGGCCGCCGAAGAAGCCGCTTCCAAGAGGGAACCCCTCATCATCGTCAGCTCGTCGGGAGGAGCCAGAATGCAGGAGGGGATCTTTTCCCTCATGCAGATGGTGAAAACATCCG
>DATNMI010000222.1:0-3540 GCA_035602375.1 Nitrospiria bacterium
TCGCGGCCGTCTCCTTCGCGACGATTCTCGCGGTGGTCTCGGGCTTGACCCTCGCCGGCGCCTCCACCCTTTCGCATGATCTTTTTGTCAACGTCATCAGGGACGGAAAGTCATCGGAACAGGAAGAGGTCAGGGTCGCGAAAATCGCCACGGCGGCTCTCGGTGTTCTGGCCATCGGGCTAGGGATCGCTTTTAAAGGCCAGAATGTCGCGTTCATGGTCGGGCTTGCCTTTGCGATCGCCGCAAGCGCGAATTTCCCGTCCCTTCTCCTTTCGATTGTCTGGAAGAAATTTACCACAGCGGGTGCGGTCGCATCGATATTGACCGGTTCGATTCTGGCGATTGTATTGATTGTATTAAGCCCGACGGTCTGGGTCGATATTCTAAAAAACAAAGAGGCGATCTTCCCGCTGAAAAATCCGGCCCTCTATTCTCTGACCCTCTCTTTTGTGGCCGGAATCGTCGTTTCCTTTTTGACGAAGGAAAAGCGGGCTGAAGAGATGTTCGAGACGGAGAAGCTTCGGACATTCCTCGGCGTGGGGATGGAATAAACAGCAGTAAATCAATACAAACTAACATAAGGAGAAAGTTTATGGGACTGTATCATTTTAAAACTGCTCGGCCTTACATGCTTTTTGTCGGCCTTTTTTTCATTGCTTCTCTGTTCATGGTTCAGAAAAGCTTTGGCGAAGCGGCCATCACCGTCGGCGACGACGTGAAGATCAAGTTCGGCGTTCTTTTGCAAACGCAGATTGACGAATCCCAGATCACGACCGCTGCCGGAGGTGGTGACCAAGGGGCTTACAATCAGAATATTTTTCTCAGGAGAGCCCGGGTTTTAATCGGCGGACAGCTGGCCTCCCGATTGACCTTTTTTACCGAGACCGAGGCCGGTTTTGTGGGGAAACAGGGAGCGAACCCGTATAACTCAGCTCTCGCTACCAATAAAAATATCGAAACAACCGGCTTGAATGTCCTCGATGCAGTATTAACCTGGAACCCGATCGATCCATTGTATGTTGATACGGGATTGATTTTGGTTCCAATCTGCCGGAACTGCTTGCAAGGGGCTGCGATGCTTCTCCCTATTAATTATTTTACCAGCGCCTTTGTGGAATCGGTCGCGACAGGTTCTGATATTAGCCGTGATACCGGCGTTCAGCTTCGGAGCTACCTGTTTAACGATAAGCTGGAAATCAGGTTGGGAGCTTTTCAAGGATATCGGGCGGTTCAGTTAAATCCCCCTGGTACAGATCCTTTTAGGGGATCTCCCGAGGCGTTCCGGGTAGCGGGGAGAATTCAGTATAACCTTTTGGACGCTGAAAAGGGATTTTACTATACCGGGACCTACCTCGGCAAGAAGAAGGTCCTGGCGATCGGAGCGGGATTTGATGGCGAGAACGATTACCATGCGACGGCATTTGACGTATTTGCCGATTATCCTTTCACTGAAGCGATGTCGGTCACGGTTCAGGTTGACAAAATTCGCTGGATGCCGGGCCAGCTTGCCACCGCCACTCTGGTGGATACCGATGACTGGGTCGCCGAAGCCGGACTTTATCTTGCTCCGACGAAGCTGATGCCTTTCGTCCAGTATGAAGACCAGCAGTTCGTCAACGGCAACCCGGACACCAGAATTGTTCAGGCAGGAATTGCCTACTACTTCTCCGGTTATAACGGGAACCTGAAGTTTAGCGGTGGATATAAGGATACGGGAGCCGCGATTAACTCGTATGCCAATCAGTTCACGGTTCAGCTCCAGGGCTTCTACTTCTAAATCAGACGTATTAAATTGAGCCCCCCTCCCGTCAGGGAAAGCCTATGTCCGCGGTGAAATCGCTTCCAAAGCGAGCTCGGAGGGAGGGCTAGGGTGGGGGTGAAATTAATCGGGTTAGTGGAAAGTTCCGAAAGGGGCTTTTCACTAACCCTTTTTTTGCCCCGTTTTGGTTATCCCGGATTTTTGTCGGCCCGCTCCTTTAAATAGATCGGTCCGTATTTCAACGCCCACGGGGTAAAGGTCGCAAGCCAGATTCCCCCCGCGATCAGATACCAGAAAGTTCCGTTGATTCCGGCATTGGTGAGAATATCGGCCAGAATGCGGGAGCCCGCCACCGTCTGAAACGCCAAAAAAAGAACCCAGGTAACGGTATCGGCTCCGAGCGGCCTTCCGGAATGCCCAAGGGTGACCCTCGTCGCCATGCCAAGGACCATTCCGGAAAAATAGCCGATCACCAGGGCATGGAGAGGGGCCAGTGAAAAAAGGAAAGTCTGATTGTCTGAGATAAAAAGGAAAAAGCTCTGGAGAAAATAAAGAAAGAGGGCAATGACAAGCCAGGAAAATGAGATATGGAGCATGGCAAGCAACCTGTTTTTAAAGCTCTGAAGCGGTCCCCATTGCCAGGAGAGCCGGAGGGCGAAAAGAAAAAGAATAAAATCGGGAATCCAGAGAAAGCTCCGGAGGCGGGCAAGCTCCAGGAGCCCATGCGCAAGGAAACAGGCCATCATGGCGTTTAAGACCCGGAACCGGCGTACAAACTGGAATTTTTCAACCACCACGCTGGTAAAAAAGGGGATCATCTGGTGGCTGACCGAAAGAAATGTCGGGAGAAGGAAAAACCAGATTCCGCCGACAATAGAAAGGGTGAGGAAAAAAACATTTTCAGTGATGAGCCAGAGGAGGAACGTTATTGTTCCAAGCCATCCGGCAAGAACAACGGCACTGACGATCACCGGGTGCCGTTTATCGGGATGGTTCGTAGTAAAAAGGAGATAGAGGAGGGTGAAAATGCCGATTCCCCAGCCTGAAGAAAAAAGCATGGCTCCTATGATGGTAAGGGGTCTTGCGGTCAGAAGACCGAGATAAAAGATCAGCACGCCGGAAAACATGAGAAGAAAGGTGGGGATATACGATTGTCGGGAGACCAGTTTGCCGTTCATCCATCGGGGAAAGGTGGTGAAGAGGAACCCGAAGATAAAGAAGGGGAAAAAGCCATAAATCATCAGGAAGGCATGGACGGGAGCGCCCGGCAAGGACCATGATATCGGCTTGTAATATCCCCCAAACCTGCCAAGCAGATCGGCCATCCACCAGGCCAGTGCGGCAACGCCCTGGATGACGCCTCCGAAGAACATCATCCGGTGGGGGGCTGATGAAAAGGTTTGCCAGGGGGTGAGCGGTTTCCTGGTAAGACCGTCAATTTGCACGATATCCATCTGTTTTCCCGGCCGATCTCAGGAACGAGATCCTGGCTAAGATGAAATAGGCTTTTTTATGGCCGGTGATAAGTGGCGGTAATCGAAGCAGAGCCGATTTTGTTCTGTCCGATGTAGTACCCGACCATCGCCGCGCTAGTCTTGCCGTCCAGAGGAAGCTTGTCCTTCAGCGCGTAAATCGTAAAAATATAGCGATGCGGTTTGTCCCCCTGGGGAGGGCAGGGACCTCCGTAACCGGCGGTTCCATAATCGGTGATGTTCGAAATGGCGCCTTGGGGAAGCTTGCCGGTTTGCGGGTTTCCGGCGTCCGTGGGAAGTGTTTTGGTG
>DATNMI010000223.1:0-2732 GCA_035602375.1 Nitrospiria bacterium
AACGGAATTACCGCCGATGTCTGGATGGAAGCCGGGGTTTCTGTATCGGGCCTCGGCAACAACATGGCCTCCTTTTATAGGGAAAAAGACCCGCGGGGCGAGGTTGCCCTTGTGCTAGGCGCGGGAAATCTTAATTGCATCGCCCCGTATGACGCCCTATACAGGCTTTACGCCCAAGGCCAGGTTGTACTTCTGAAGATGAACCCCGTCAATGATTACCTCATGCCGTTTCTCACAAAAATCTTCGAGCCTCTCCTGTCGGAGGGCTTTCTTCAAATTGCCTCGGGTGGACCCGATGTAGGCCATGCCCTAGTGTTTCACGATGCCGTGGAAGCGATCCACCTGACCGGAAGCGCCCAAACCTTTGACGCGATTGTCTTCGGCACGGGAGCCGAGGGGGAGAACCGGAAACGGGAAAAAAGACCGCTACTAAATAAACCCATAACCGGTGAAACGGGCGGCGTCTCTCCCCTGGTGATTCTGCCGGGCCGGTGGAGCAAAGCAGACATCCGTTTTCAGGCAGAGAACGCGGTGAGCATGAAGCTCCACAACAGCGGGTTTAACTGCGTGGCGGCGCAAGTCCTGGTTCTGCCTGACCAATGGGATCAAAAGGAAGAGTTCCTGGAAGCCATCCGGAATGTTTTTCGCGAATTGCCAGCGCGATCGGCCTGGTATCCGGGCGCGGCGGAGCGGCAGATGGAGGCAGTGTCGCGTTACCCTTCCGCGGAGATTTATCAAAACGATCTTTCCAGGATTTTCATCACGGACATCGCCCCGGACCGGGAAAATGAGTCTGCGTTTTCCTCTGAGTTTTTCGGGCCGGTATTGGCCCAGACGAGCCTGCCCGGAAGATTGGCTTCTGAATATCTGACAAACGCTGTACGATTTTGCAATGAGCGGCTGACGGGCTCGCTGGGGGCGACCTTGATCGCCCATCCCGCGACGATCCGGAAGCTGGGTCCCGCTCTGGAAGAGGCGATTGCCGGTTTGCGCTACGGATCGATCGGGGTGAATGTCTGGACCGCCACGACGTTTCTACTGCCCCAGGCACCCTGGGCCCCCTGGCGCGGTTCCGGCGTAACCCATAACACCTTTTTGTTCGACAGCGCGGAAAAGTCGGTCTGCTACGGCTCTTTTTTCCCTTTCCCTCGGGGCTTATGGCACAGAAGTTTCAGTCTTATGCCGAAACCGCCATGGTTTGTCGCCAACAAAACCGCGCATCTGACCGGAGAGCGAATGACCCGGTTTGCCATAAATCCGGGATGGCGCCATTTACCGGGAATTATCTGGGCGGCGGTCAGGGGATAGGCTTCAGGGTACAGTGGCCAGGGTTCAGGGGACAGGATGCAGAAAAACAAACCTACACCCTATACCCTGCCCTCTGTACCCTAAACCCTGCACCCTGACCCCTGTTCTTTTAATTGAGGGGCGCTGAGGAGGAGAGGTGTCTGCCATGGAGATAGGCCTCAAATTCCGCGGCGGGAAGGGGGCGGCTGACATAATAGCCCTGAATCTCGTCGCAGAAATGGGCCCGGAGGAACTCCATCTGTTCTTCGGTTTCTACGGCTTCGGCCACCACCTTGAGCTTCAGGTTGTGGGCCATGGCGATAATCGCGCGGGCAATCGCCACGTCATCGGAGCTCCTGGGGATGTCGCGGATAAACGACTGGTCAATTTTCAGAGTTTCAATGGGAAACCGTTTGAGATAGCTTAAAGAGGAGTAGCCGGTCCCGAAATCGTCTACCGAGAGATGAATGCCCATGGCGTTGAGCCGGTAGAGGGTTTCGATCGACTCATCCCCTTTTTGCATGATCATGCTTTCGGTCAGCTCCAGTTCCAGCCAGTTGGAATCAAGTCCCGTCTCCTCCAGAATCTTGTGAACGATTTCCTGCAGATCGGGACTCTGGAACTGTCGGACCGAAAGGTTCACCGCCACCCGCATAGGGGAATATCCCGCGTCCTGCCAGGCTTTGGCCTGCTTGCAGGCGGTTCTTATTACCCATTCGCCGATCGGCACAATCAGCCCGGTCTCCTCCGCCATCGGAATAAAATCGAGCGGGGGAACCTGACCCAGAACGGGATGGTTCCAGCGGATCAGCGCTTCCGCCCCGACGATCTTTTTAGTCCGAAGGTCGATCAGCGGCTGATAATGAAGCGACATTTCATTTTTCTCAAGGGCATACCTTAGCTGGTGTTCCATGACGAGCTTATTGGTCGCCTCGGAATTCATGTCTCTGGAATAAAGCTGGTAGTTGTTCCTCCCCTTTTCCTTGGCGCGGTACATCGCCGAATCGGCGTTTTTCAGAAGAACATCGACGGTGTCTCCGTCGTGGGGAAAAAGGCTGATTCCGATACTGGCGGAGATAAAAAATTCGTTCTCCATCACTTTGATGGGCAATTTAAGGGAATCGAGGATTTTCTGGGCCACCCGGGAGATATCCTGGGGTTTGGCGATATTTTCCAGAAGAACGGTGAATTCATCGCCGCCCCACCGGGAAACGGTGTCGCCGCTCCGCACGCATGACATCAGCCTTTCTCCCGCCGATTTGAGGGCGATGTCTCCGATATTATGGCCCAGCGTATCGTTGATTCTCTTGAACAGATCGAGGTCGATGAAAAGAACTCCAACCAGCTTCCGGTTTCTGGGAGCCTGAATAATCGCATGATTGAGCCTGTCTGAAAACAGAATCCGGTTGGGAAGGCCGGTCAGCGGATCGTGCCAGGCCAGAAAA
>DATNMI010000231.1:0-1259 GCA_035602375.1 Nitrospiria bacterium
TTTTCTGCCGGCTCGACCAGATCGAGGAAGAGATTCTGAAGGTCATCCAGTTTACCCTCTTTGTACTCAGGACCTTCGGGTTCAATCAATATGAAATATTTCTTTCCACCCGGCCTGAAAAATTTGTCGGAAGCCCTGAAAACTGGGAAAGGGCGACAAGCGCCCTGGAAAAAGCCCTCAAGGATAGCGGATTATCCTATCAGGTGGATGAAGGCGGCGGGGCGTTTTACGGCCCCAAGATCGACTTGAAGATCAAGGATGTTCTTGGCCGGGCCTGGCAATGCTCGACTATCCAGGTTGACTTTGCGCTCCCAGAAAGGTTTAATATAGCCTTCCGCGGAACTGACGGGAAGGAACACCAGCCGATCATGATCCACCGGGCCCTCATGGGTTCCATCGAGAGGTTTTTTGGCGTTCTGATCGAACATTATGCGGGGGCTTTTCCTCTCTGGCTTGCTCCGGTACAGGTTGGCATTATTCCGATTACTGAAAAACAGCATGACTACGCGGGAAAGATCGCCGCAAAGCTTTTGGAAAGCAACCTCAGGATCGAGACTGACAGCCGGAACGAAAAGCTGGGCCAGAAGATCAGGGAATTTCAGGTTCAAAAAGTCCCTTTTATGCTCATTATCGGCGAAAAGGAAGCCCAGGCAGGGCTTGTATCCGTTAGAAAACGTTCCGGAGAAGAGATCAAAGGAAAAACGGTGGAAGAGTTTCTTTCCATCCTTCAGGAAGAACTTAAGCAAAAGGGAGAAGATTTATCGCAAAATTAAACGTCAATAACTGGATCAAGGCCAGGGAAGTCAGGGTCATTGATGAAAATGGCGAGCAGCTTGGCATTCTGCCGACGCGGGAAGCAATTAAAAAAGCGGAAGAGGCCGGATTTGATCTTGTAGAGATCGCCCCCACCGCTAACCCGCCGGTCTGCAAAATCATGGATTTCGGCAAGTTCAAATATGAGCAGAGTAAAAAAGCTCATTCCGCCAAGGTGCATAGCAAAACGTCTGTGCTCAAGGAAATTAAATTGCGGCCTTTTACCGACACCCATGATCTTGAGGTCAAGATCAGGCATTCGGAAGAGTTCCTGGAAAACGGACACAAGGTCAAGGTCGTCCTGACTTTCAGGGGCAGGGAAAATGCAAATACCACGATCGGCAGAGCGCTGATGAACGAGTTCATGGAAAAGATTGCCGTGAAAGGAACAATAGAGCAGACGCCCAAAATGGAAGGGCACTCCCTGGTCATGATCGTTGTTCCAA
>DATNMI010000234.1:0-6703 GCA_035602375.1 Nitrospiria bacterium
GACCAAGGCGATCCCCGCCGCAGAATCGTTCCGTCTCTATGATACCTACGGGTTCCCGATTGATCTCCTGGAAGATATCTGCCGGGAAGAGGGTTTTCAGCTCGATAAAGCCGGTTTTCACGAAGAGATGGAAAACCAAAAGAAAAAGGCGCGCGCCGCCAGCCGGTTTGCCCAGGAAGATCCCGGCGTTCAGAAAGCCTACAAAACCGTTCTTGAACAGACCGGCAAAACACGGTTTCTCGGATATGAAAAAACGGAGGCGGACAGCCAGCTTCTCGCCATCCTAAAAGGAACTGAGCGGATCAAGAAAGCTTCCGCGGGAGAAGAGGTGCTCGGCGTCTTCCGTGAAACGCCCTTTTATGGAGAAGGGGGAGGGCAGGTGGGCGACCGGGGGTGGGTCACCGCGGAACCTGATCTCAGAGCGGAAGTTATCCATACCTTTAAACCGCTTCCGGACTTTTTTATCCACAAAATGATTATCCGGGAGGGGGAGATTCGGGAAACCCAGTCTCTCCACCTTCAGGTTGACCCAGATCTCCGCGCAGCGACCGCGAGAAACCATACCGCCACCCATCTCCTTCATGCCGTTCTCCGTGAGGTTCTTGGAGATCATGTTAAGCAGGCCGGGTCCTATGTCGGACCGGACAGGCTCCGGTTTGATTTTAACCATTTTGTATCCCTCGATTCCAGAGAGCTTGAAAAAATCGAGACGATCGTCAATGAAAGAATTCTGATGAATGTTGGCGTCAACCCGGAAGAGAAAGGGATTGAGGATGCCCTCAAGGGAGGGGCGCTCGCCTTTTTCGGGGATAAATATGGCGATACGGTCCGGGTGGTCAATATTCCGGGGCTCAGCCAGGAACTTTGCGGGGGGACCCACTGCCGCGCCACCGGGGATATCGGCTCTTTCAAGATCACCAGTGAAAGTTCAGTTGCCGCCGGGGTCCGCCGGATTGAGGCTCTAACCGGCATGGGGAGCTACCGCCATAGAAGAGAAACGGAATCTCGCCTTGCCCAGATGGCCGGCAGTCTGAAATCAAGAGAGGAAGACGCGCCCCAAAAACTTCAAAAACTCCTCGATTCCATCAAAGAAAAAGAAAAGGAGATCTCCCTCCTTAAAATGAAGGTGACTTCCGGAGGATCTCGTGATACGAAAGACGAGATCAAAAAGATCGGAGACGCCGCTGTCTTAATTAAAAAAATGGATGGTTTGAATCCGAAGGAGTTGCGGGAAGCGCTCGACCAGTTCAGGAACCGACCCGAAATCGACATCGTCGTTCTCGGGTCTTCTTTGGAAGACAAGGTCTTCCTGACAGTCGGCATCCGCGGGGAAAAAACGGGCCAGTTCCATGCCGGCGAGATTGTAAAAGCAATTTCTCTTATAGTAGAAGGAACCGGCGGAGGGAAACCGGATATGGCCCAGGGGGGCGGAAAAAATCCTGCCCGGCTTGAAGAAGCGCTTCAGATGGCCGAAACAATCATCCGTAGAAACTCCTCCCCAGGTTCAGCCTCCTGAGCCGCACTGCCATGAAAAAAAGCGGATTTTTTACAATGGCGCTTCTTGCTGTAGGGGCAGTATTTGCCCTAAGCGTTCATTTTCTCCTCTACCTCTACCTTCCAATGGATCGGGAGGAGCGCCACAAGATTGTCGACATTCCGGACGGCGCGCACATGCGCGTGGTCGCGGAACTCCTCGCGAAAGAAGGGCTGATTGAACATCAGGATTATTTTATCCTTCTCGGCAAATTGACCCTGACCGAACGAAATATCCATCCGGGAGAATATGATTTTCACAGCCGGATGCTTCCCTTGGAAATCCTGAACCTCCTGCGCAGAGGGAAAATCATACAATACGAGGTATCCATTCCTGAAGGGTGGTCGTCTTATATGATCGCCGATCTTCTTGAGGAAAAGACGCTCGCCAATCGCGCAACCTTTCTTCATCTGATTCATGACCCGGTTTTTATCCAATCGCTCAACCTCAATGAAAAATCGCTCGAAGGATACCTTTTCCCCAGCACCTATTTTTTCCCGAAAAGAATTAAAACGGAAGACATTATCCGGAAAATGGTGAATACTTTTAAACAGGAATATTCCTCTGACATCGAGCTGTCCGCCGGGAAGTTCCATATGACCCAGCATGACGTGGTCACTTTGGCGTCTATTATAGAGAAAGAGACCGGAGTGGATGACGAACGGGGTTGGGTCTCCGCTGTCTTCCACAATCGCATTGAGAAACATATTCCGCTCCAGAGCGATCCAACGGTCGTCTATGAAGTTAAGGAGTACAATGGGAAAATTACCAAGAAAATGCTCTTAACAAAAACCCCTTATAATACCTACCGGATACCCGGCTTGCCGATTGGGCCCATTGCCAATCCAGGGAAAAAATCGATGCTTGCGGCTGTTCATCCCGCTTCGGTTGAATATCTCTATTTTGTCGCAAAAGGGAACGGGACCCATCAATTTTCCACGACGCTCAAGGAACATAACAAGGCTGTGAATACCTATCAAAAGAAAATAACCGTCAGCAGAGCGAGCAGCCAGAAGAAGCTCAAAGCCGCAAGCACTAAATCCAAAATATAAGCAAAACACATTGCAAAGATTGAATAAAACAGGTTAAATTCAAATGACCCGCGAAGCGTCTGATTGGAGAACAACTTGAGCGAGAGGGGCGATCTCTTATAACCTATGTACCGCCAGTCTAAAATAGGAATTGTTATCCCCTGTTATAACGTTGAGAAGCACATTGAAAAAGTCATTCGGGACATCCCCTCTTATGTCGACCGGATCATCGCTGTCAATGACGCCAGCCGGGACAGGACCGCTGATATCCTGACCAGCCTGAAAGATCCCCGGCTCATCGTTATTCATCATGAAAAAAACGAGGGCGTCGGGGGAGCGACCGTCACCGGCTTTGGCCGGGCTTTTCAGGAAGACATTGATATTCTGGTCAAAATGGACGGCGACGAACAGATGGACGTCAATTACCTCCCATTCCTTCTCGACCCGATCCTGGACGGATATTCCTATGCCAAGGGAAACCGCTGGCTCCACAGCCAGGCGTTATCCCGAATGCCTATCCTCAGGAGGTGGGGGAACTTTTGTCTGACCTTTCTCACAAAAATGACTTCAGGCTATTGGCATATTTTCGATCCCCAGAACGGATTCTGGGCGATTAAAACCGCCGATTTGAGGGTTCTGGATTTAAATAAAATTCATAAGCGGTTTTTTCTGGAAAATGACATGCTGGTGCAACTGAACATCTTCAATCTTCGGGTCAAGGATGTCCCGATTCCCGCCCGGTACGGCGATGAGAAATCGACGATGAAACTTTATAATATCGTTCTTTCCTTCCCTTTTTTCCTTTTCGACAGGTTCATCTACAGATTTTATCAGAAGTATATTTTAAGAGATTTTTCCCCGGTCGCTATTTTTATTCTGACCGGCCTTCCCCTTTTTTTCTGGGGATTGGTTTTCGGCCTTTATTCCTGGTGGAAAGCGGTTTCCATGAACACCGTGGCCACGACGGGAACGGTCATGTTAAGCGTTCTCCCCCTTTTGATGGGGTTTGAACTGATACTTCAAGGAATAATCCTCGAGATCAATGAAACCCCTAAATAGCCTCCGGATTTTGCTGTCCAGTCCGGCGGGTTATTTTCTCTTCTTGATTTCTGTTGCCCTCCTGTTCTTTTCAAGCTCCCTTCAAAACAGTTTTCATCTGGACGATTTTCATACCATCCTCAATAACGATCAAGTTCATTTTTCTCATTTTACCCGCTTTTTGGCAGGAGAAGGCTTTTCAGGCACGTCAGGCGTTGCAGGGTACCGTCCCTTGACGGTTTTCCTAAACGACCTTAATTATCAGATCGGGGGAGACCGGCCTGCCGCCTACCATATTCTCAACCTGTTGCTCCATATTTTCTCCTCCTGGCTTGTATGCGCGATTGCGCTCGCTCTTTTTAACAATCCCCAGATCGGATGGCTTGCGGGTTTTCTCTATTTGATCCACCCCGCGAACAACGAGCTGGTCAATTATATCTCTTCCCGGTCCACCGCTCTTGCCACGATGTTTTACCTTTTGGCGTTTCTTGCCTGGCTGAAATATCGGCGGATGGAACAGGTTGGTCAGAGCTGGTTGTTTCTCTCGTTCGTCTCCTTTTCGGGATCTCTTTTAAGCAAGGAAATTTCAGTGACCTTTCCGATACTCATACTTCTTTTTGACGGTCTTCACTGGAAACAAAATAGGCCTTCAAGAAAAGATTTTTTGGTCTATGCATTTTTTGTTCTGATGGGTCTCTCCTATCTGGCCGTTCGTCATTGGGCGATGGTACCCGGCTTCGGGGATTCTTCCGCCATGGTCTCTTCCGGCTATGCTTCAGGCCGGTTGGCCGGTCTCTGGAATATGACCGGTATTGGATTTTCGCTGATCTGGGGATATGGAGGGCTCTATCTTTTCCCCCATGCCCTGACCATTGATCATCCTCTCCCGGCATTCAGCGCATTCCTGATTTTCTCCGGGATAGCCGTCATTGCTGGAACTATTTACATCTGCCGAAAATTGAACCGGCCCGATCTTCTTTTCCTCTTTTTGTGGTTTCTTCTCAATCTTCTGCCGGTCTGTTATCTGGCCAGCTTTGCGACCGTATCTGTTTTTCAGGAGAACAGGGGTTATCTTTCGGAGGCCGGGCTGATCCTTCTGCTCTCTTCCGGAATCATCGTGTTCCAAGAGTTCTTGTCGCGCCGCATTCAAAGAATTTCTCCCGCCTTTTGGGTTGCCGGCTTGACGATAGGCGCTCTCTTCTTTCTCCAAAACCAGGCCAGAAACGCCGACTGGAAAACAGAAGTGACCCTCTGGAGCTCCGCCTATGAGCAGACCCCTGATTCCTTTATCGTGAATTTTTCTCTTGGTTACGGCTATCTGGAGGAGGGTGAAATGGACCGGGCCATTCACTTTTTAAACAGGGCGCTGATGCTAAACCCTCCGACGGGATATCCCTACTACCTTTATAACAACATCGGCATCGCCTGGTTTGATAAAGGAGATCTGGAAAAGGCCGAAGAATCTTACAGGAAGGCGATCCAGTCGTCCGCATTTCTTCCAGAAGCCCATCTGAATCTTGGGCTAGTTTATCTGAAACAGGGAAAGCTTACAGAAGCGGCGGAAGCGCTGAGTCAAAATATCGATCTGAATCTGGAGCATATGAAATTACGAATTCAGGCGGGGATTCAAATGGAAAATCAGGGAGGCCTTATTCCAGCCCGCGAGCTGTTCCAAAAACTCGATGCCGCGATGCCTGACACTCCCGAATACCTCCCGCTCAAGGAACAGATCAAACCCCACCAATAAGCTCGAAGCTCAAGTCTCAAAGTTTTAAGGAAAACAATCTTTTCCTTCGAGCTTCCAGCTTTGAGCTACCGTATCCCCAGAGTTGCAATTTCATTCAGGAATAAGGTATAAGTGACCACCATGCCAAATCCAAAAGAGATTGTTGAAGGCCAGCAGAAAGACTGGAATCGCGTTGCCAAAGGGTGGGAGAAGTGGGATGCCCTGATCGACCGGAACATGTCGTTTGTCAATTTCCGGCTGGTGGGGGATGCCAGGCTCCGGTCAGGGTTCAGGGTTCTTGATCTCGGCTCCGGCACCGGCTATCCGGCGGTCCTGGCCGCTCAGGCCGTAGGGGAAACGGGCAGGGTCATTGGTCAGGACCTGGCCGACGAGATGCTTCAGGTCGCGCGGCAAAAGGCCAAGTCTCTCAGTCTATCGAACATCCTCTTCCAGACCGGCGATGTCACCGCTCTTTCTTTTGAAGACCGCTCTTTCGACGCGGTCATCAGCCGTTTCTGCCTGATGTTTCTTCCTGAAATTCCAAAGGCGGTTGGGGAGATTGCCAGAGTAATGAAGCCCGGAGCCTATTTGTCAGCGGCGGTCTGGGCCGCTCCCGAACTCAACCCTTACCTTCGGATGGCGCTGGACGCCGCCAAAAAGTTTACAGAGTTGCCCCCGCCTGATCCAGAACAGCCCGGAATTTTCAGGCTTGCAAAAGCAGGAGACCTCCTTGGTATGGCCAAACAGGCCGGCCTGACCGGAATTTCTGATGAGACGCTCGAAGGAGTCTCCGTCTTTAAAGATCCGGAAGAGTTCTATGGAAGCCTGATGGACATGGCCGCCCCGATTCAAAACTTGATCGCGAAGTTCACACCGGACCAGAAAGCCGGTTTTGAAAAAGAATTTAAATCCTTGGCGGCCCGTTACGCTGTCGGAAAAGAAATCCAGCTTCCGATGACCATCCGGATCGTCGTTGCCCGCAAACCGCTTTAACCTGTACAAGCCCTCAATCCGGGGATTGCGCTCGCCTAATGCCATTTCGGGAGGATAGAGAAAATGGAAACAATTTTGCCCGGATTTTCGGCGATGCAGAATATCCACCCGATGTTTGTCCACTTCCCGATTGCTTTCTTTCTGGGGGCTCTGGCCATGGAAGGAATGGCGCTCTTCCGGAATGAAAAATACCATGACGCGGCCTCCCGTCTCCTCTACCTTGGAACGTTCATGGCTATCGTGACCGTTCCGACAGGGTTCGTGGCCATGAACAATGTTGCCGAGACAGACCCCCGCAGTCACAATGCTCCCGGTCACGATTTTGTCCATCTCCATGGTGAATGGATGTTCACCGTAACGGTTATCAGCATTCTCCTCTCC
>DATNMI010000236.1:0-5915 GCA_035602375.1 Nitrospiria bacterium
ACCCTGCGGGGCAGTCTCGACCATCCGGTTCTCATCGGCCGGATGGAAGCGGCCACAGGCACAGTTCAATTCAACAACTCGACTTTTAATCTTTTAACGGGCACCGTCGATTTTACAAACCCCGAGTTCATTGAACCGCTCATTGACGTGAAAGCCCAGACCACCGTCACCGCAGGCCCAACGAGCCGGAGTTACCAGATCATCCTCGAACTTTCTGGAACTCCGGACAAACTTGAGACAACTCTCACTGCCGATGATCCCACTCTAACCAGAACAGATATACTGGCGCTTTTGCTCTCCGGAAGAGGCACCTCTGGTTCGGCCCAGACCTCCGGGATCCAGCAATCTCTGCCTGTGCCGATTACGATTGGAACCCAGCTTGAACTTCCAATAGCGGGACAGGTCTCTTTTGAGCCTGCCGCTCCAAGCACTAAATCGGGAGCAGCGCCGCGAGTTTCGGTAGAACAACGGATGCTGGGAGATCGTTTTATTCTGACATACGCCTACATCATCAACCCGACACAGGACCAGATAATCAAGATGGAATATATGTTGAACCGGAACATGTCTCTCCAAGGAATCCGAAACGACGATGGAACCCTCAACAGTAATTTAAAATTCCGCTTTGAGTTCAAATAAAAACTTGACAGGCACATGAATAAAAACTTTTTAAAAACGCTTCTTTTTTTCTCGGTCTTGTGGCTCGCCTGTTTATCGGGGCAGGCGTTTCCTCAGACTCTGCCGCCAAACGAGGCGGGAGATATCGATATCTCCCGGGAGGCGGGCATCTTAAAGATTGACATTCTGACCCCCGGAGGAAAATCTTACCAGGGAATTATTCCGATCCTGCCCGTTAAGGAAGGGGAACCTCTGACAAGAAAATCCCTCCGGGACTCCATCCGAGTCCTGTACGAGACCGGGCTTTTTTCCCAGATTACGGTCTCGGTAGAGAGGGCCAAAGAAGGCGCGTTTCTCAAATTTACAGTCACTGAAAAGATCAAGGCCGACCGGCTGATCTGGTCCGGGAACCGGGACTTTTCAAAAAAACAATTGGAAGAATCTTCGAAATTCACCACAGGCGCCGAGCTGGTTTCCGGCTGGGAGAGTACGCTTAAAGACAATCTCCTCAACATGTATCACAATGAAGGCTATTTCAGAGCCGAAGTTATCGTCGATTCAACATCATCTCCCCTGGAAGGATATCGAAATATCCTTGTAAAAATCAGCGAGGGTGAAAGAAGCACGCTGGATGAAATCGAATTTACCGGAAACCCAGGACTCTCCCCGGAAACCTTGCTCGACACACTCCGGATCAATTCCGGATTTTACTACTCGCTCTCTTTTCTAAAATCCCGAATCGACGAACTTTATCCCTTTTATGAGAGAGAAGGGTTCTACAGGGCGAAGATAGGCAATTTTTCCGTAAAAAGAAAGGAAGGCGAAAAGGAAGATATTGAAATTCCGGTAGAAGCGGGCCCTCTAATCACAGTTGGAATTAAATTTAAAGGCAAGAGCCATTTTCTTCCAGCCACTCTGAAAAAAATAATTCTCGTCAGGCCTGAAAAAAGTTTTGAAGATTTTATTCTTGAAGAGAGCGCCCGGAAATTAAAAGAATTTTACAGGGATGCAGGATATCCGTTTACGGAAGTTCGTGTGGAAAAAGCGGAGGAAAAGAACGGAAAATCGGTCCGGATCACTTTTCAAATCGAGGAGGGCCCTCAGGTAGCGTTGACCAGGGTTCTGTTCAGGGGAAATCAGTCTGTTCCAACGGAAATTTTATCGGAGACTGTTTCCCATCATCCGTCAGGCTTCTGGATCCCCAATTTCATTCATCTGGGGGAAATTCCTGATGATATTGAAGCCCTTAAAAATGTTTATAAGAGTCGGGGTTTTCTTTTTACCGTCATCACAGAAGAAATCCGGTATGGGCCCGACCGGCAGACGGCAGAACTTGAATTTACCTTCGCGGAAGGCGTCAAGACGTTCGTTGGCGAAGTCACCATTGAGGGGTTCTCTCCCGCTTTTGCGGAAGAGATCCAATCCAAATTAAAGGTCAGGAAGGGAGACCATTTCAATCAGAACCTGGTGAGCGAGGATAAATCTTTCATTAACTCCTATTACCATAAAAAGGGATATGCCGACCTGAAAGTTGAGGCCAACTACTCGCTCAATGAACAGAAAGACCTGGCTGCAGTCAATTATAAAGCCGAGGAAGGTCCTGTCGTCCATATTGGCGCGATCCGGCTGACCGGGAATGAAATGACGGAAAGCAGGATCATTCTGAGAGAAGTAACCATTAAGACCGGAGACCTCTATCAGGAAGAGGCTCTTTTCAAAAACCAGCGTCTGATTTCCCAGCTCGGACTTTTCCAGAAAGTCAATATCCATCCGCTTTCCCGGGATCCCCTTCGGGATGTTGAAATTACAGTCAAAGAAAGGATGCCTGGCGCTTTTGAATTCGGACCTGGTTACGGAGACGTCGAAAGGCTCAACGGATTTGCCCAAATTTCATATCAGAATCTCGGAGGAACAGACCGTAAGGTGACCCTTCGCGCGGATGTCAGCCAGCTCGGCCATAAGGAAATGTTGACCTATCTGGAACCCTGGGTTTTCAACTATCCCGTCGACGCGAGAAGTTCCATCTCCTATGGAAAATTATTTATACCAGCCGGCACCTACACCCAGGAGATCTTTCAGGTCTCTGTCGGAGTGGAAAAAAACTTCCAGAATTATTATAAAGGAGCGCTGTCATACCAGATCGAAATCGTCCATAACTTTGATGTGCCTTTCAATATCCAGCTGACTCCGGAAGATCAGGATGTCAATATCTTCAGCCTGAATCCTTCCATTATCCGGGACACCCGTGATGATTTTCTTAATCCTGCTTCGGGCTCCTTGAACGGCGCCTGGTTCAGATGGGCCGCCCAGTTTATGGGATCCGAGATTCAGGAGGTCAAATTGAACCTCCAATCAAGCTGGTTTTTCAACCTAGGCCATGGCGCCGTGATGGCTCTCTCCGGACGGGCCGGCGCGGCCAATAATTTCGGGGAAACGCCGGACGTGCCTCTTGTCGAGCGGTTTAGACTGGGAGGCATCACCACGGTCCGCGGTTATGCCCAGGATACCTTAGGAATAATGGGTCAGACCCTGAATCCGGACTTTACCCCGAAGGGAGGAAACTTTATGATTTTGTTTAACTGGGAAGTCCGGAAAAACCTTCCAAAATCATTTGGCCTGGTCTTTTTCGTTGATTCAGGCCAAGTCTATCGCTATTTAAACACCACCTGGTCGGCGCCTTTAAAAACATCGGTCGGACCTGGACTCCGTTACAACACCCCCATAGGGCCGATCCGGTTTGATGTCGGATTTAAATTAAACCCCGAAGAAGGAGAAAGCGGTTACGCGCTCCATTTCACCGTCGGACACGCCTTTTAGCAAAGGGATCGTCCCATAGACAAATCATGCCTTCCAAAAGCCGTTGGCGGTTTGGCCGTGAAAGTGTTAGAATTCACACCAGATTAAACAGACCCTGACCCTATGAATGAACCATCTCCTCTCCATTCGCTCCCCACGGGGAAAAGAAAGTTTCTGAAGCCCGCTCTGCAGGGAGGACTCCTTGTCCTCCTTCTGATTTCCCTTGGCACCATCTATATCAAGGGAATTCAGGCGTCTCCCCTCTCCAGCAACATCCTTGTCTTTACCGTCATGAACCTCAACATCATTCTGGTCATCCTGACGCTCAGCCTCATCACTCGGAACCTCATCAAACTCTATTTTGAAAGGACCCGAACCGGTGCCCGTTCAAGCTTCCGGACGAGGCTGACCGGAGCCTTTGTCGGCATCTCTCTCATCCCTTCGGTTATCCTTTTCTTTGTCGCCACTGTCTTGCTTTCCAACAGTATTGAAACCTGGTTCAGTCATCAGGCCGACAGAGCGTTAAATGATTCTCTTGAAATTGAAAAACAGTTCTACGAGCAGGAAAAAACAATTTCCCTCAATCTTGGAAAAAGTCTTGCAGAGGATATTTCTTCCCTGGACCTCTCCGGCAAGGGCGCCGCGCCTCTTCTCGATGCGCTCGTCAGAAAAAAGGCAAGCCTTAACCTCGAAGGCGTTGATTTCTATTTTCCAGAAAACAGGGGAAGGCCCGTATCATCAGGCGGCGCCTTTTCCCTGCAGGAATCGCTCACCGAAGAGCAGGTTCGCCGCGGACTCTCCGGCGAAGAGATCATTTCGGTCAGGGAGACCACGGCCGGGCGTCTTCTCTTATCGGGAGTTCCCGTCAAATCCCCGGACGGCGCCGTCCTGGGAATGGTCGTCGTCCATACCCTAATCCCCCCGGGCATAACCGCCCGGATGGAGGATATTTTCACAGCGTCGAACGAGTATCGCCAGTTTAGGGAATTTAAGAACCCGATTAAAGGCATTTATATTCTGGCTTTTCTGATTATCACCCTCGTCATTATATTCTTCGCGATCTGGTTTGGCTTGTATATCGCAAAAGGCATTACGGTTCCTCTCCTGAAACTGTCTGAAGGAACCGAAGCGGTCGCTCAAGGGAACCTCAATTTCAGAATCAATCTCGAGTCGTCGGATGAGATCGGAGTGGTCGTAAACTCTTTTAACAAAATGACCGAAGATTTAAAATTAAACAAGGAACAGCTAGAAGAAGCCAATCGCTCTCTCAAGATTTCCAATCTTGAACTCGAAAAACGGAGAACCTATATCGAAACCATTCTGGAAAACATCGGTACGGGCGTCATCTCGATTAATCAGGAGGGGGTAATACGGACGTTTAACCGATCCGCGGAAACTATTTTGAACCTGAAGGCCTCTGATCTTATCGGAAAAAGTTACCGTGAAGGGTTTAAACCGCTCCATCTTACCGCTTTGGTCCGGTCTTTTGAAAGGAGGCTGGAAAAACAAAAGACCAATCTTGAGGATGAAATTCAGATCCGGATCGATCAGAAGATAATTACCCTCAAGGTGATTATGACTTCACTCTATGATAACCTCGGAGAATTTCATGGCGTGGTCATCGTTTTTGATAACCTGTCTGACCTTATCAAGGCCCAGAAAGTAGCCGCCTGGCAGGAGGTGGCCCGGAGGCTGGCCCATGAGATCAAAAACCCACTCACACCCATTCAGCTGGCGACCCAGCGGCTCCGGAAAAAATATTTTGAAAAGGCCCAGGATCTGGAAACAGTCATGGACGAATCGACCAAGATCATCCTGAATGAAGTCAACAGCCTGAAGGCCATGGTGGACGAGTTTACCCAGTTTGCGCGGATGCCGGTTTCCCGTCCGGAACCTCTCCGGCTCCACCCGCTCCTCCAGGACGTTATTTTCCTGTACCAGAACGCCCATAAGGACGTCCGTTTTCACCGGTCATTTGACGACGCGCTTCCTGTTGTTCACGCCGATCCTGAACAGATGAAGAGGGTTTTTATCAATCTGTTTGAAAATGCCCTTGAGGCGGTAAACCTGAACGGTGAAATATGGGTGCGGACCTCCTGGCAGAATTCAGAGCGGAGGGTGCAAATTGAGATTGCCGATAACGGGATCGGAATCGAGGCCGGTGATCTGGACAAGCTCTTCCTTCCCTATTTTTCAAAAAAAAAGGAGGGGACCGGGCTGGGGCTGGCCATTGTTCACCGGATTATTTCCGATCATCATGGAACTATCCGTATCGAGAATAATAGTCCAAAAGGGACTAAAGTTATTATAGAATTACCAGCGACTGCGTAGCTGGAATCTCTCCCGCTTTGCGCTTTAAACAAGGAACCATGATGCCCGCGGATATTCTGATCATTGACGATGAAGAAGGGATCCTGAAAACCTTGTCGGGAATTCTAACCGATGAAGGGTACCGGGTCCAAACCTGTTCAGGGGGAGAAGAGGCGTTTGCGCGGGTCCAG
>DATNMI010000243.1:0-1408 GCA_035602375.1 Nitrospiria bacterium
GCCGGGGGTTCGCAGAAAAGCCTCAAATTTCATATCATGTTTCCGGAGCAGGCGGTCAAAGAACCGGTCATTTATCAGATAGGAAAAGATTTTCCGGTCATTACCAATATCCGGAAAGCGGACGTAAATGGCAAATCCGGCTGGATGGACCTCGAACTGATCGGCGAGCTGGATGAGATTGAAAAGGCCGTCACGGCATTGAAGAAGAAAGGGGTCCAGGTGGCCCCCATTGAACGGGACATCGTGGAATAAAGGAAACTGAAATGAGTCTGACAGACGCTCAAGTAGAACGATATAGCCGCCACCTGATCCTCAAGGAAATCGGGGGGAAGGGGCAGGAAAAACTATTAAAGGCAAAGGTCTTCTGTATCGGGGCAGGCGGGCTCGGTTCGCCGATCGCGCTTTATCTTGCAGCCGCCGGAGTAGGAACCATAGGAATTATTGACGACGATACGGTCGATCTTTCGAACCTTCAGCGCCAGATTCTTCATTCCACCAAAACCATCGATGTTCATAAAGTTGATTCCGCCAAAGCAACGCTGAACGCGCTGAACCCCGACATCAAGGTCAACACCTACAAGGGAAGAATTTCATCCGAAAACATCTTCGATCTGATCAAGGATTACGACATCGTTCTTGACGGCTCGGACAACTTTCCCACCCGGTTTCTGGTCAACGATGCCTGTTTTTTCATGAAGAAAACATTGATCTCCGGATCGATCTTCCGGTTTGAAGGGCAGGTGACCTCGATCAAGCCCCACTATGACAACAATCCCTGCTACCGTTGCCTTTATCCCGAACCGCCCCCGGCCGGAATGATTCCCTCTTGCCAGGAAGCCGGCGTTCTCGGCGTATTGGCCGGCACCATCGGCGTTCTACAGGCGACTGAAGCCATCAAGGAAATCCTGGGGATCGGGGAACCGCTGACCAAACGGCTTCTGATCTATGACGCTCTGGACATGGACTTCCGCGAAGTGAGAACGAAAAAAGACCCCAAGTGCATTCTTTGCGGACCGAACCCGAAACTGACCCGGCTGATCGACTATGAACAGTCTTGCACAATTGATCCTTCCAGCCCTCCGGAAGCGCCGCAAAACTGACCGAAGGCCGTCCTTTCCCTCATGCTGAAGATTCCTAAAACCATTCAGGAGGCGATTTTTTCCCAGGCGTTTGAAGAGGACCCGAATGAATGTTGCGGGCTCCTGTCAGGGGTCGGGGAGACGGTCAGCCGCCATTACCGGATCAGGAATCAGGACCAGAGCCCGACCACCTACCTGATGGAGCCCAAAGAACAGTTCGACGCTTTTGCCGACATGAGAGATCATCAGATCGATCTTCTGGCGATCTACCACTCCCATACCCACACTCCCGCATATCCGTCGGCCACCGATGTCCGGCTGGCTTGGTA
>DATNMI010000245.1:0-6583 GCA_035602375.1 Nitrospiria bacterium
TTTTCTCTTACGGGACAGTCCAACGCGATGGGAGGGCGCGAAGCGGGTTATCTGAGCCATGGATTACCCGGCCAGCGAACCGTTGCGCACGCGCCTGACCGTCACTTTATCGAAAATATTTGGAATCTTCCCGATGGGAGGATTAACCCCCGGCCAGGTTATGACGCTGTTTCTCTCTTTGAACATCTGGTCACAGGAGAGATCAAGGCGGTATGGATTATCTGCACCAATCCCGTAGCATCGATGCCGAACCGGAAGAGGGTCATCCAGGGGCTTCAGAACGCTGAACTGGTGATCAGCCAGGACATATTCTACGACACGGAAACAAACCGCTTTGCCGACATCCTCCTTCCCGGCGCCATGTGGGCCGAGGCGGAGGGGGTCATGGTCAACTCGGAGCGGAACCTGACCCTGATGCAAAAAGCGGTTGATCCTCCGGGGACGGCTCTGCCGGACTGGCAGATTCTTGCCCGTGTCGCGTCTGCCATGGGATTTTCGGAGGCTTTTTCCTATTCAGACGCAGGTGCGGTATTCGAGGAGATCAAAAGAGCCTGGAACAGCACGACGGGATATGATCTCCGCGGCGTCAGCTACGGCCGATTGCGCGCTCAACCGGTTCAATGGCCCTGTCCGCCCGGCGGACGGGACCGGAACCCGATCCGGTATCTGGACCCAGCCACCGGTTCAGTTCGTTTTCCTACCGAGAGCGGCAAGGCAAGACTTCTCGCACGTCCCTATTTGCCTCCCGCAGAGCTTCCGGACGACGATTTCCCAATGATCCTGAATACGGGCCGTCTTCCCCACCAGTGGCACACCCTGACCAAAACCGGAAAAATACCGGCACTCGCCGAGCTTGACACGGGGCCCTTTGTGGGCATTCACCCCGACGACGCGGTACGGTTGGGAGTGGCAGACGGCGATAAAGTGGAAATCCGTTCCCGGAGAGGGTACGCCATTCATCCTGCCAGAGTGACCGATCGGCTCCTTCCGGGAAACTGCTTCTCTCCCTTTCATTGGAGCGATCTGTTTGGACAGGAACTGGCGATCAACAGTGTCACGAACGATGCGACAGATCTGATTTCACATCAGCCAGAGTTAAAGTTTTGCGCTGTCAGACTTTCAAGAGTAAAAACGATTCCCCCCGACCGCAAGACCCCGTCCCGTCACCTTCAATCGATTGAGCTCCCCGCAAATTTATCGGAATCCGGGATCGTGCCGGTGGGCGGGAAAAGCGCTCCATTCATTCATTTAACCGGGCTGGAAAAGAAGAGGAGGCTTAACCTGGAAAATTCGGAAGATAAAGGTAAATTAAAACTGGTCGTTGTTGGAAACGGAATGGCGGGAATCGCGGCGGTTGAGGCGATTCTTGCGCTTCAGGGCGGCTTTGAAATCGCCGTTTATGGCGCCGAACCTTTCGTTAATTATAACCGGATTCTCCTCTCCGATGTCCTTTCGGGAAAGAAAAAGCCGGAAGAGACCTATTTGAACAGCAGAGAGTGGTATGAGGAAAACGGCATCGCGCTTTATGTTAATCAAAAAATAACCGCGATCGATCCGGCGGCAAAGACGGTTCTGAATGATCAGGGAAAAAGAATCTTGTTTGACAAACTCCTCCTGGCAACAGGAAGCAATCCGTTTATCCCGCCGATCAAGGGAATCGAAAAGAAGGGGGTTTTCACTTACCGGAATCTGGATGATACCGCGGGAATGATCGATTATGCGAAAAAAGCCCATAAAGCAGTGGTGATCGGAGGGGGACTCCTCGGCCTGGAAGCGGGACGGGCCCTGGTCCAGAGAGGGCTTCATGTGACGGTATTTCATCTTACGGACCGCCTGATGGAGCTTCAGCTCGATGACGAGAGCGGCCAGATACTGAAAAAAGAGGTTGAACGCCTCGGAATGACGGTTCATTTGAATCATTCCATCTGCGAGATAATCGGAAAAGATTCTGTGGAAGGGGTCGCCTTTTCCAACGAAAAAGCCTACGAAACCGATATGGTGGTCTTTTCCACCGGGATTCGTCCGAACATTGAGTTGGCCAAAGAGGCCGGGCTTCAGACCCGGAGGGGAATCGTCGTCAATGATTTTATGGAAACCAGTTACTCCGATATTTACGCCGTCGGCGAATGCGTTGAACATCGCGGCAAAAGCTATGGCATTATCGCCCCCTTGTTCGACCAGGCGAAGGTGGCGGCTCGCGCCCTGACCGGGTTAAAAGACAAAAAATATGAAGGAACGGTAGAAGCGACCACCCTGAAAGTGGCCGGGATCGATCTGGTCTCTATCGGTAATTTTATGGGGAACAGTCCGGGCTGTGAAGCTCTGATTTATTCCGATAAGGGTCATTCCCTTTATAAAAAAATTGTTTTGCAGGGAAACAGGGTGGTGGGGGCTATTTTGCTCGGAGATATTAGCGATTCCGCCCGGTTATTACAGCTCGTCAAAAGTCAAACCGATGTCACGCTCTTTCGGCGAAACCTGATGATGGGGGAGGTCTCTGAGAAAGGGAGAAACCGGATCCTTCTGGAAGATGGCGATATCGTTTGCGGTTGTATGGGGGTAAACAAGAAGACCATCGTCACGGCCATATCGGAGTCTGAACTGACGACCCGGGAGGGAATAGGGGAGAAAACAAAGGCCTGCACCTCCTGCAAGAGCTGCGGTCCCCTCCTTGATCAGATACTCCAGGAAGTCCTCGGGGGAGAATATGTCCCGGTTGGAGAAAAACCAAAAACGTTTTGTTCCTGTTTCATGATTTCCAGAAAAGAGCTGGTTTCTCAAATTCGGGATTTAGAAATCAAAGCCGTCTCCGAAGTTTTAAACCGTCTGGGGAACGGGACCGGATGCGCCTATTGCAAACCGGGCTTGAGTTATCTTTTATCGGAAATCTGGATGGAAAGACACCAGGAAGAGCGAAGCGCCCGGTATATCAATGACCGGGTCCATGCCAACATTCAAAAAGACGGTGCATTTTCAGTTGTCCCCCGGATGTATGGCGGCGTGACCTCTCCTGAGGAGCTAAGGAAGATCGCCGATGTGGCGGAAAAATACCAGGTGCCGATGGTGAAGCTGACCGGAGGCCAGAGAATCGATCTGCTCGGCGTGAAGAAAGAGGCGCTTCCCCTGATCTGGGCCGATCTTGGAATGCCTTCCGGCCATGCCTATGCCAAAGCGATTCGGACGGTAAAGACCTGTGTCGGATCGGAGTTCTGCCGGTTTGGCGTTCAGGATTCCACTACTTTCGGTATTCAAATGGAAAAGTGGTTTGAAGGTCTTTACACGCCGCATAAAGTTAAACTGGCCGTATCCGGCTGTCCGAGAAATTGCGCCGAGTCGTATGTAAAAGATATCGGAGTTGTCGCGATCCAGACCGGGTGGGAGATTTATGTCGGAGGCGCGGCAGGGATGACGGTCCGGAAAGGGGATCTGTTGGCCACGGTAAAGACGGATGAAGAAGCACTTCGAACGGCGACCCTCTTTCTGCAGTATTATCGGGAAGAAGGAAATTACATGGAGCGGACCTATGATTTTGTCGTCCGGATCGGGATTGAGAAAATCAAAAAGGAGCTGTTTGATCCGGAATCAAAAAGGCCCGCGGAACTCCTGGAACATTTTAATCTGGCTAAAGAGGCCGTGGTGGATCCCTGGAAAACCGAAAGGGAGAACCCGGTCCATCCGCGCCAGTTCAAGGAATTGGCTCTGAAGGATGGATAAGCTGATCAAGGTGGGACATCGTCAGGATATCCCCCTGGGCGAAGGGCGGAGATGCCTGTTAAACGGAGAGGAGGTCGGTCTCTTCAATCTCGGAAATGAAATCCTGGCGATCTCCAATCGATGTCCCCATCAAAACGGTCCTTTATCCGATGGGCTGGTAACGGGTAGCGAGGTGATCTGTCCAATGCATGGTCGAAAGGTCAATTTGAAAACCGGTTGCGTGGCGAATGAAAAGGACAAAGTCAGAGTCTATGACGTGGTCGTTCAAAATGGAGAGATCTATTTGAAATGCTGACTCCTCATGTTTCTTTGAAAAAAGCGGTTGAAGTCCTGGAACGAGAGCTGATTATCAAAGCAATGGAAGAGAACAGCTGGGTTATGGCGCGCGCGGCCAGGCATCTCGATGTCTCTGAGAGGATTCTGGCTTATAAGGTTCGGAAATATCAGATCCGGAAGTTCGCCGGTTGAAGGCCCCTCATGGAAATGGCTGAAGATCCACCGGAGTAAAGGCCCTATGCCGCTACTGCTCCCGGCGGGGGAGGGAGGTTGTTCTCAGCTCCTGAGAAATTGTCAGACATTGTTGTCGTTTACGACAAAAATGTAGTTCGTGAATGAATGGCTATAAACGATTGTTTCTACTCAACTATTCTGGATATTTTTCTAAAATCCTACAAATATGTTGGATGTCACTTTTTAAATAAAAGGGGGATCTATACAGAAACCTTAATAAAAACAATTAGATATGTTATTTCCCCATGTTGGCATGGCGGTTGCAGTAACCTATGAACAACAATCCTTTGGATGGTCCAAACGGGTCTAATAATTTAAAAACAAGGAGCCACGTATGAAAAACAAAAACTGGATGCTTCTCATTAGAGTATTCTTGCTGGTTGGGGGGCTTTTCGCGTTCCCGGCCTTAACTTTTGGCGCCGATGCAGCCCCGCCGCCTCCCCCGAAATGGTACGACACGATCAGCATGAACGGATTCGTGGATGGTTACTACAGCTACAACTCAAACACTTCCGGGGCAAGTTCAGTTAATGGAAATTCAAATATTTATCATAATTTTGACATGAGCGCGAATGACCTTCAAGTCAGCTTAGTTGAGCTCAATATCGTCAAGCCTGTGGATGATAAAAATAAAGCCGGTTTTTACCTCGGTTTTATGTTTGGTGAAGCGGCGGATGTCATCGCTTGCGGTGGAACCTTAACCTGTACCCCGATGACTGAATCAGCAACCAAGAACATTCGTCAGGCCTACGCAAGCATTCTCCTGACCCCCTCTCTTCAACTCGATTTCGGCAAGTATGTCACCCAGATGGGAGCGGAAGTGATCGAATCAAAGGATAACTGGAACTATACCCGGTCGCTCCTCTATACCCTGGCCATTCCCTACCTTCATACAGGCGCCCGCCTGACCTATACTTTCAACGACAAGGTCTACCTTCAGGGTCAGTTCAATAATGGCTGGAACAATGGGGTCGAAAATAATAACGGCAAATATTATGGCGTCCAACTGGGTGTCACTCCGGTAAAGTCTCTTCCGATTGTCCTCAATTACGCGACCAGCTCTGAACTCTCAACCGCAAGCGGAATCACTGACGACCTTTCGTTACTCGATGTCATCGTGACCTACAACGCGACAAACTCGTTATCGTTCATGGCAAACTATGATAACGCGACTCAAAAACAAGGATTGGCAACAGGTGATGCGAAATGGGATGGATTGGCCATTTATGCAAAATATGCTTTTACTAACCCCTATGCAGTTGTCGCCCGATATGAGCTATTCAATGATGCGGATGGCCTAAGGACGGGCTATAAAATAGGTGCGGGAGGTCAGAAACTGAGTGAAGGGACAATAACTCTGGAGTATAGCGGTTTTGGACCAGGCTCCCTGTTCCGGCTTGACCTGCGGCAGGATATGTCAGACGGGACGCCGTTTACCAAAGAAGACGGGTCGAAGACAGACAGTCAGTTGACGGCGACCATTGGGGTTGTTCAAACCTTCTAGGAATCCGAACCATATAAAATTAAGGAGATTTTGAATGAAACTTAAAAGCTTGCTATTAGGACTCTTTGCCATCCTCGGGGTGGCAGCCCTTGCTCTCGGCCAGACAGCGACCGCCCCGGCCCCGACCTCGTCGACGGCGGCCGCTCCGGCCGGGGCAACGACCGCCGCAGGCTCCGGTACGACCGCGGCCGCTCCGGCGGCGCCAACGCCCCCGACAGGCTCTCCCGGAGCTCCGGGGAGCATTGACGCGCAGGCCAAAATCAACTCCGGCGATACCGCCTGGGTATTGACCTCCACCGCGCTGGTTTTATTAATGACCGCGCCGGGTCTTGCCCTCTTCTACGGCGGGATGGTGAGGAAAAAGAACGTTCTCGGCACCATCATGCAGAGCTTTATCATCCTCTGCCTGATTTCCGTACAATGGGTCCTCTGGGGATATTCCCTCGCCTTTGGACCGGATAAAGGGGGGATCATCGGGAGCCTTGCCTGGTTTGGTTTGAGTGGTGTTGGGTACGATCCAAACCCCGATTACGCGGCGACGATACCGCATCAGGCCTTCATGATTTTCCAGATGATGTTCGCGGTGATTACGCCTGCGTTGATTGCCGGCGCCTTTGCCGAACGGATGAAGTTTTCCGCGTTTGTCATCTTTACCCTTCTCTGGGCCACCTTTGTCTACGATCCTCTGGCCCACTGGGTCTGGGCCGTCACCGGATCGACTGGCGGATGGCTTCATAATCTCGGGGCCCTTGATTTTGCCGGAGGAACCGTGGTCCATATCAGTTCCGGGGTTGCGGGTCTTGCCTGTGCGCTCTATATGGGCAAACGGAAAGGATATGGAACAGAAGCGATGGC
>DATNMI010000247.1:0-4730 GCA_035602375.1 Nitrospiria bacterium
CGTTTTCCGCCAGGAAGCCGTAGCCGGGATGAATCGCCTCGGAATCGGTAAATTCGGCGGCGGAGAGTATATTCGGAATGTTCCGGTAACTAAGAGCGGCATCGGCGGGTCCTACACAGACGGCTTCGTCCGCAAACCGGACGTGCAAGGCGTCTTTATCCGCCTCGGAATGGATGGCAACCGTCCTGACACCAAGTTCCTTGCAGGACTGGATGACGCGAAGGGCGATTTCGCCGCGGTTGGCAATCAGAATTTTTCTAAACATTGTTTAAGGCAAAAAATGGAAACGGCGCCTCTCCAGAAAGAAATACATTATAGAGGTTCAAGGGCGAAAAGCGGTTCTCCATATTCCACAGGATGGGCATTCTCGGTGAGAATTTCAATGATTTTTCCATCCATATCGGCTTCGATTTCATTCATCAATTTCATCGCTTCAATAATACAGACAATCTGGCCCTTCTTCACAAGGCTTCCTACTTCGACATAAGGTTCCGCTTCAGGAGCGGCAGACCGGTAGAAAGTCCCGACGATAGGAGATTTTATTACGCCTCGGGGAACCCCTCCGGAGGCTTCTCTCGACGCCTCTTTTTCTTTCCCCGTGGCAGCAGAAAACGAACCCTCCTCCGCCCGGCCCGGCACGGAAAATCCGGATTGAGCAGAACCCCGCGACACTTCATGCACCAGGATTGCGCCCTCTTTCCTTATCTTGACCCGCGTGCCCCCATTTTCAAACTCAAATTCCACGATTCCCGTATCTTTAAGGGCCGCTATGATTTCCTTAATCTCGTTGATATCAATATCCATGCTTATCAGACCTTATGCGAAATGTTGGGACACCGTTCTTTTCCCCGACTGCCATTTATTTTGAAACCCGTTCGATATAGGTGCCTGATCGTGAATCCACCTTCACGACCGTTCCCTCTTCCAGGTGAAGCGGCACTTTAATCCAGGCTCCAGTTTCCAGTTTAGCCTGTTTGGATCCGCCGGTGGCCGTATCCCCTTTAACGCCGGGGGGGGTTTCCACTATCTTAAGTTCTACAAACATTGGAGGCTCCACTGAAATCGCCTTCCCCTTATAAAAAATCACCTTGGCATACATATTTTCCTTAAGGTAGCTCTGGGCGCCGCCCATCTGTGCTTCCGGAATAAAGAGCTGTTCATAATTATTGACGTCCATGAAATAATAGTTTACCGATTCAGCATAAAGGTATTGCATCTCCTTCTCTTCAATATCCGGAGACTCAAATTTCTCACCCGAACGAAAATTCCTTTCGAGGACATTGCCGGTCAGCATGTTTTTCATTTTGGTTTTCGCAAAAGCCGCCCCTTTTCCAGGCTTGACATGTTGAAATTCAATAATCGTGTACGGCTCACCATTATATTCGATCTTAAGGCCTCCGCGAAAATCGGTTGTGGAAATCATCTGGATCCCTTCTGAATGAGAATACTCTGACGGAAACAGAGGCCGAAAATTGGCCGGCTTGAAAAAACCGGCTCCGTTTATTTATTCCGACTGAATATGGTAGCATGCAGCCTGAAGCCCCAACAGATAACTATTTGGTCCGAAACCGGATATCTGCCCGATACTCACCGGGGCAATCATGGAATGATGCCGGAACGGTTCCCTATTATATATATTAGAAAGATGAACTTCAACTGTTGGAATTAAAGAGGCCGAAATCGCGTCCCTCAGGGCAACGCTCGTATGGGTATATCCCCCCGGATTAATCACGATCGCATCAATTTTCCCGATTGCCTCGTAAATAAGATCGATCAAGCCCCCTTCAGAATTTGATTGATGGATTTTAACGTCCAACCCCATCCTTTTGGATTCCCGGACGATGTTCCGGTTGATCCGCTCCAATGTCAGCGTTCCATAAACAGAAGGTTCCCGGCGGCCAAGCAGGTTTAGATTCGGACCATGGAGCACAAGAATTTTCTTTTTTCTCATTGTCTTTTCACGAAGCGGTATTAAGGAGTTAACGGAGATTAATTCTAGACTTTTTATTTTAAGAGGAGCGGCGCAACCTCTGTCCAGCGGAATGATAACCTATTTGAACTCATTAATCAATTGCTCCATTTCCTTTCTCATCATGAACCGGCCTTTTCCAAAATTCGCGTCCGACTCAAGGACAAGAACAAGAAAATATTCCTCATTGATCTTTCTTAGAATAATCATGGATTGATCGGTCAACAATGAAATTTCCAACGGGGTGCCTCTCCGGATCGAAGCGGTCTTTTCCCCGATCTCCCTGAATGTCCTGCAAAACTCCGCGCCAAGAATCGAAAAATCAATCGAAGGGTCCGTCTTGTATTCTTCCAGCACAATTCCGTCGTTCGCGACCACCGCTGCTCCTGTGGCACGATCGGATTCTGTCACCACTCTGGTTAAAACCCGGGAGAAGCTCATGCGTTACCCTCATTCCTGATAGAGTTATTGAATCCTCGGCCAGGCGCTAACCCCGCCTTTACGGACAAAGGGATTCAAGTACGAGAATGTTACTGATTCTTTTTTTTAATATATTCCAGCCACTGCTTTAATTTCACAATTTTTGCCTGATTCTTTTCTGAAATCTTCTGACCCGGATCCGAAGGAGGCGCCATTTGTTCCGGAACTACCGCTTGAATGATCTTCTCCTCAATTTTTTTCTCTGACGCCTTGTGCCCTAGAAGGTTTCCCAATGATTTCGCCTCTTCCACCTTCTGCCTGAGCGCCTGGTTTCCGGGATCTTTCTCCAGCAATTTATTATAAATTTCAATTCCCTTGGGAAAATGGCCCTGCTTGATATAAAGATCTGCCAGCGCAAGGGTTTCAAGATCACCCGACCCCGGAAGATTTTTTCCCCCGCCTTGAGGGGGTGCGGCAGATAGCGCCGGCAAGGCCTGTGGCGCAGCTTCCGGAAGCAGATCCGAGAAGTCATTATTTTGAATCCCGGCGGATGCCTCAACCGGCGAGGGTTCTTCCGGCGAGGAACCGATAAATTCCACCGGAGGGCTGTCTGTTCCGGCGGCCTTCGCCTCTTCTTGAACAGGAACTTCCGCCGCCGGAGGTTCAACCACGAGAATGTCAGACGGCCCGGGAGATGCGTCGCTTTCTTCCTGAGCGGAAAGGCTGGCCGCGAAATCCAGAGGCGCTTCCAGGGGTTTCTCCGGCTCCTGCCCGGAACCAAAGTCTATCAGGTCCGGAGGGCGGCTGATCGTTGGATCGTAAATTTTCTGCGAAGGCTCCTCTACCGCCACGTTATCTTTCACTTCCATCGGAGCTTGCCCAGGAGCGACAGCGAAATCCGGTTGGACCGGGTCAGGCGGAGCGGCCGGCACAGGAACAGCCTTGGGCGGAGCAACAGGCGGAGCAGGGACAGCCTTAGGGACGGCAGGCGGCACAGGAGCAGCCTTAGGCGGAGCAGGGGCCGGTTGGGGAGCGGGAACCATTTTGGCCTCTATTTTCCCCTCCTTGGCCAGGACGATATTTTTTTTAATTTCTAATGTTTCAGCATCTTTGGGGTTAAAGAAAAGAATTTGGCCGCAACACTTCTCAGCCTCCGAAAATTTTTTCTCATCAATATAAATAAGCGCCAATTTTTTGTTCGCGGTTATGTTATCGGGGTTTATTTTCAGGATCTGTTCGAATAACTCCCGGGATTCCTTAATCATCCCCTTTTCAAAATAGAGCTTCCCAAGCAATACATTTGCGCTGACATAGGAAGGGTGAATTTTCAGGCCGGTTGTTAGAATGACCAGCGCTTCTTCGGTCATCCCCGCCTTGGCATATTCTTCCGCGAGGTTGAAAAAAACCTTGGAATTGGGATCTTTGGCGAGTTTATCGCTGAGCTTTTCGACTTCAGGAGACAAGACGCCTGTTGGTTTATCTGCCATGGATCAGCCTATAAGTTATGGATAAATCAAGACATTTTTATGATAACAAATCCATGTTAAATGTCAAGGCGCGCTCTCGCGTTCGATTAACCGGAAAGCTTCAGTATAGAATCAAATATTTTTTCTGCCAGAGCGCGCTTGCTCATCTTCGGAAGCGAGATTTTCTCTCCATGCCCGCGGTAAAGGGTCGCGATGTTTGTGTCCGAACCGAATCCGGCGCCCTCTAGCGTAATATTGTTCGCCACAAGGAGATCCAGGTTCTTTCGCTTCAATTTTAGAAGAGGCTCGACATCTGATGAATCAGTTTCCGCGGCAAAGCCGACAAGGATCTGTTTTTTCTTTTGCCGACCAAGCTCAAGCAGGATATCTTTTGTCCGAATAAGGGAAAGATCAAGGCTTTTTTCTCCCTTCTTGATCTTGACAGGCGAAGGAGATTTGAATGTATAATCGGCCACAGCCGCTGACATGATCAGAATATCAGTCTCAGGGAAGACCCGCGATACCTCTTTGCCCATTTCTTCGGCCGTTTCAATTTTGACCATTTTCACGCGGGGAGGGGAAGGGAGAGCTACAGGACCCGATATCAGAGTAACCAGAGCGCCCCTTGATTCAGCCTCCTCGGCAAGCGCATAACCCATTTTTCCGGTAGAACGGTTTGAAACAAACCGGACAGGGTCGATCGGCTCCAGCGTAGGCCCGGCGGTAATACAAACCCTTTTTCCGATCAAATCTTTTTTCCTGAATAAGGCATTCAGCTCAGAAAGAATCGCCGCTTCGGGCGCCATCCGCCCCTCGCCGGTCTTTCCTGACGCCAGAAGGCCTTTTTCTGGCCAGACAAACCGAAACCCTCCCTC
>DATNMI010000254.1:0-10541 GCA_035602375.1 Nitrospiria bacterium
GTTTCTCTGCCGTACAAGTACTGGTATAGCGTCATATGAACTGGCTCCGGCAAATACTTTTCTTCCTTGTTGGATTTTATCTTATCGTTGTATTTCTCGCCTATTTATTTCAAGCCAAATTATTGTTTTTTCCGGACAGCAGAAAGCTATCGGAATGCCAAGGGGCAAAACAACTTGGATTCCAGATCATTGATAACCAATATGGAAACCAGGCCGTACGATTTCTTTTAAAAACAGATCCCTTGGCTCGGGCAAATATCATTATTTTTCATGGCAATGCTTCCTCTGCCTGCAATAGCCTTCCTTATTATCTTGAAATGAAAGATTTGAGATTGAATTTTATTATAGCGTCCTACCCAGGATATGAGGGGGACCATCGTAAACCCGGACAGGAGGTATTCCTGAAAAATGGGGAAGCGCTGGTTGATTACCTGAAAAGCCAAAATTACGGGCATCTTCCAATGATTCTCTTTGGGGAGTCTCTTGGGACAGGAGTGGCGACCTATCTTGCCTCAGTCAGGCCTGCTAATGGCCTGATCCTGAAATCTCCCTATACCTCCATTTCCGAAATAGGAGCATTTCATTATCCATTTCTTCCGATTTATTTAATTAACCAAAATGTTTTCCCTGCCTATATTTGGGCGCCAGCAGTTAAATGTTCCGTTCTAGTTCTTCACGGAACTGATGATCAAACCATTCCCATAAAGTTTGGGCAGAAACAGGCTGGTTTCTTCAAGTCACAGGTCAGGTTCGTGGCAATACAAGGGGCCGGACACAACGATATATTAAATTTAGGAGACAGAATAATTTGGAAAGAAGTTGGGGACTTTATCAACCGGGTGATACCTTCGATCAGATAACTGATCTACCCGTAAGAGAAGGGCTTTGAAGCGAGCAACCTTCCTTTAACCATTCGATTCACCCGCATACCGGCAACGACCGCCCTCCTTTGCCTGGTAAAGGGCGCGATCAGCCCGCTCTAGGAATGAGCTCGTGGTTTCTCCAGAAATATGTGAAGCGACTCCTATGCTAACCGTCTGAGGAATCAAGGTCTTCCCATATTGAAGAAGATACTCTTTGAAATTCGATATTAACCTTCCGGCAACGACCATCGATCCGTCAAAGTCTGTATGAGGGAGAATGGCGATAAATTCATCACCCCCATAACGCCCCAGAAAATCTTCCTCACGAAGTGATTCTTTCATTCTTTGCGAAGATTCCCTTAATACAAAATCTCCTTTGAGATGGCCCAACTTATCATTGATAGATTTAAAATGATCTAAATCGATTAAAAGAAGGGATAACGGGTATTTGTGTCTAAAAACCCTCCGCATTTCCTTTTCAAGGCACGAAAGGATACCCTTTCTGTTCAACACTTTGGTTAAATCATCAAGAGTCGCCATTTCGACGAGACGGGAAAGCTGGCATTTATCTTTACAAATTAAATCCTCGGAATCCACTCCAACAGATTTCTTTTGATTTTTCAAATCTTCTCCTTGAGAAATTTAATTAATATAATAATACAATATTTATTTTTAAACATTTTTTAAAATGTATCCGACGGAATGGAAACTGTCAAGACCTGGCAAAACCCAGGTAAAGTCACCACCATTGACAGATTGAGCCCATGTGCTATCTTTAAATAGAAGTCAGCAAATGGCAAAGCTCGCCTCAGTCTCTTACAGGTCGATTGACTGGTTTATCCAGAATCGTGGTTCAAGCCAATCGGATCCATAGAGTGCAAGGACCAGCAAGAAGAGAGCACAAACATGAAAGCTCGTTTACCGGATAAGGAATCAGAAAGGCTTAACGCACTTCACCAGTACAAGATCCTGGATACCCTTCCAGAGCACGCATTTGACGATATTACCCTTCTGGCTTCTCATATCTGTGAAGCTCCGATTGCCCTGATAAGTCTGATTGATGCCGACCGCCAATGGTTCAAATCAAAGGTCGGATTAACCGTAACTGAAACTCCGCGAGAGTTCGCCTTTTGCGCTCATGCGATCCTGCAACCTGACCTTTTTGTCGTCGAGGATGCAATGGCCGATGAACGTTTTTCCAAAAATCCTCTGGTCACTTCCAATCCCAATATCCGGTTTTATGCAGGAGCCCCTCTGGTGACACCTGAAGGGTTTGCGCTGGGCACGCTCTGCGTCATTGACCGCGTTCCCCGAAAGCTGAAGCCGGAACAGGAAAAGGCTTTGCGGGCGTTATCCCACCAGGTCATTGCCCAACTTGACCTAAGACGTCATTTAGCCCAGCTCGAACAGTCTGAAGAAAAGATTAGAAAATTAAACGAAAACCTAGAGCGCCGCGTCATTGAACGTACCCGGCAACTCAAAGCCTCCAATCAAAGATTGGAAAACGAAATTATAGAGCGCAAGCGTGCAGAAGAACAAATCAATCATCAGGCCTACCACGACCTATTAACCGATCTCCCCAATCGGCTCTTCTTCCAGGAGCAACTGAAACAGGCTCTTCTGATTGCAAAGCGTGAAAACAAACCGGTCTCTCTTTTGAAAATAGATATAGACCATTTCAAGGAAATCGGCAATGCCATGGGACATCAGAAGGGAGACCTGATGTTACAGCAGTTCGGGCCGCGCGTCAAAGAGGCGCTCAGGGAGTCCGATCTGTTGGGCAGGTTGGAAGGGGGTAAATTCGCGGTGCTTCTTCCGTCAGCAGATGTCGAAGGGGCGGTTGGGGTGACACGAAAGATTCTAAAGGTTCTGGAACACCCTTTCATCATTGAGGGATTAACGCTGTATGTGGAAGTGAGTGTTGGGGTTGCAACCTACCCAGAACATGGGAATGAGGCCTCGATTCTCCTCCGGAGAGCGGATATTGCCATGCAGCTGGCGGAGCAGACCGATGGTAAGTACTTTGTTTATGCTTCCGATAAAGATGAATATAACCCGCACAGCCTTGTTCTCATGGGAGAATTGCGCAATGCGGTGGATCGTGATGAGTTGTTTTTGCTTTACCAGCCAAAGATTGACCTCAAGACAAGCCGCGTTTCAGGTGTGGAGGCCTTGGTGCGCTGGGAGCATCCCCAGCGGGGAACCCTTCCGCCGGACCAATTTATTAGACTGGCGGAGCAGACCGGATTGATCAAGCCTTTAACACTCTGGGTACTTAACTCAGCCCTGCGCCAATGCCGTGCCTGGCACATGGAAGGGATAGAAATGACTGTGGCGGTGAATCTATCAGCCCGGAACTTGCTGGATCCGAAACTGCCGGATCAGATCGCAGAGATACTCCAGTCGTACGCCGTAACGCCAGACTGCCTGGAGCTGGAAATTACCGAAAGCATGATCATGGTCGACCCGGCCCGGGCAATGGAGGTTCTGACTTGTCTGAGCCAAATGGGAATACGCCTGTCCATTGACGATTTCGGCACCGGCTATTCCTCCCTGAGTTATCTCAAGAAACTTCCTGTGAACACGATTAAAATTGACAAATCTTTTGTCCTGAAAATGGTCACGAACAAGGACGACGTGGTGATCGTGGGTTCAACCATCGACCTCGCCCATAATCTGTCCCTAAAGGTTGTGGCTGAGGGAGTGGAAGACCGGGAAACATGGGATCAGCTGACTGCCATGGGCTGCGATACAGCACAAGGATATTATATGTGCCGTCCTATTCCTCCGGTGGAACTGATCCGCTGGCTGGCGGAGTCACCCTGGGGTTTTCAGAGGCTCTCTTAAAGCCTGGGACCGCCGTCCATCGCATAAGGTCCAATCACTATTTAAGAATTTGAAGCTTAACTCCCCATTAAACCATTTTTCAATATCTTCAATATTAATATTCCAGAAAACAGTTTTTCCACCGTTTTGGCCGAGATCGATATCAATTATAGGGTTAGGATGTACAGATTGTTCCGGGTTCACCAAAAGTGCGTCGATTTTGGCGCCTGTTTGGTACCAGGCAGGGTGATCCAAAATGAGTTATATCATATAACCCATTGATTTTATTGATGTCCCCAACGAGATTTGAACTCGTGTTACCGCCGTGAAAGTCTAAAAGAGGTGGTTTTACTAACAGCTTGATTTTAGGCCAATTTTCCTTTTTTCTCTTTATTTCTAGTGCTTTACAGCTTTCCTTCTAATTCCGTCTATTCTGCCTATTCCTGTTGATAACCTGTGTTCGGTCATGATTCGGTCATAGTTGTTTCTTCAATCCAAAAACCGATTATATGGTTGTCTTTTTTAGCAAGAATATCTAACTTCTTGGAATTAGCATTATTCACAACCGATGAATTCCAGTCAATTATATTAGTTATTACTATAGGCCCATTTGTAAAATTACCCTTACCCCACTCATTAGATATCTGAGGACTTTTTATTTTTACCCAAGTTCCTAGAATTCTTTCATTAAATAAAAATTCAGTTATCTCACGTCTATAGGTTTCCCCAAGGCCCGCCATCTTAGCTTCCCATTCTTCACGATCATTAAGATGATGCAGCATATTGTCTTTATCAGAATATATTCCTTGTAATTTAATTTGCATATTATCCTCCTCTGTTTTTAATTTCCAATAGTTTCTATAATTAAATTAATTTCAGGCAATTTCCAAATAATTAATTAAATATTTAAATTCAGAATTATTTACCTAAATTCTATAATATTGAAAATATTGAAGAATTAATCCAGAAAATAACACCTGAATTATTAATTAAATTAATTAAATAGCTAATTTATTATTAATTTCCAGAATTAAATTAATTAATTATTTAATTATTCTCAGGTACGTTGCTAATCGCGCAGAAGTAAATTAGCCTCTGAACAATCAGTGGCATTCCGGTTATTACGTAGAATCCGACAGAGCACCCATGCCGGCAGAGACGCCTTTCGCGTTTTCCGCCTGACACCTTCCTGGAATTGCCTATAGAGTCAAATTGAAAATATACGTCCCTTTCTCCCCGCAATTCTTAAGTTATATTTAACGAAACAAATAAGTTAATTTGACAGAATCCAAATTGCCTATATACTTAGGTTTCAAGCTTGGCCTTAATCGTAAAAACAAATCCAAAAAAAATTCCTGATTGTTCCTTGATTAGAAATTGAAGTCCGAGAAAAGGTCCGGAGTACAGATGAAAAGAGGTGAGGCAGGGATGATTCAAAATTCACAGTTCATCGTATTAGCCATGGCCGGAGCATTTTAAGCAGGTAGACTGGCGGTACTGTGATAGACTGTTGACAGATTTTAATAATTATTAAAGGAGATAAAGGAGATAAATGATTAAAGTTAAGGAAATTATGACGAAAAATCCGGTGGAAGTGGAAGCCGGAAAGACGGTTCGGGAAGCTGTCCAGGTGATGACGGAAAAAACTCTTGGAAGCTTGCTTGTCCGAAAAGGCCATGAGATTATTGGAATTTTGGAAGAATCTGACGTCTTGAAAAAAGTATTAGCCAAAGATTTAAACCCTTATATCGCTACAGTGGAATCTGTCATGTCGATACCATTTATCATCGATGGAGAAAAAAGCGATAATGATGCAAGCGATATTATGAGTCGCAATAAAATACGACATCTCGTTGTTTCGGATGGTTCAGCAATAATTGGGATCCTTTCGATGCAGGATTTACTTAGACCGGTTTACTCCGGGAAAACGTTCTGGACATAAATAAATATTGGATTAACTCTTCAGGAGAGGCATCATAGCCTCTTTTTTTTGCCTTTTTTCTATTGATCTCGTCCCAGTAAGAGAGCCTTGCCGCCCGGCCGTTTTTGATATTATGAAGGGGTCAAGTCCCATTTTGCGTCATGTTTAAATACAAGCCCTGGAGAAGTTTAGAAATGATCGGGGAGTATAGAAATGAAAAAAGGAGTTATCTTTTGACAACTCCTTTTTTATTAGAGGTTAGCTACGTTGCGGAATCGCTTCGCGCAGCTAGCGACAGGGCGTAGCATCTGGCGTTGCCAGTGCAAGGCGGGGTTTGGGGGCATTGAACGAATTTTGCGAAGGCCCCCAAGTATGAATGATGTCCCCAACGAGATTTGAACTCGTGTTACCGCCGTGAAAGGGCGGTGTCCTGGGCCGGGCTAGACGATGGGGACCCGATCAGGTTGTTGAAAAGGCTCATCTGGTGCGTTCTCGTTTTTCGGTCTCCTTCAACGTACCACCAAGGTACGCCTCAGTCGCCCTCAAAACTGCGGCCTAACAGCTGAAGCTTTTTGATCAACCGGTTGAAAATCTGCTGGTAAAACTGTTAACCCCTAAAAACGGGTTTAGGGTCATCGAGGAATTTGCAAATACAAAAGGAGTTTTGCAGTTTCTGAGGGCCCCAAAATCGTGGGAGCAGGCAACAAGCTTTGCTTGTGCTAGCTCCGGGGTGCGGGGGCATCGGAGGATTTTGCAAATATAAAGGATATTTGCAAAACCGGATGGGCCCCCGAATATTATGAGCCGCGTTGGATTCGAACCAACGACACCCGCCTTAAAAGGGCGGTGCTCTACCAACTGAGCTAGCGGCTCGGACCCGTCCAAAGTAAGAAAGTAATTTAACAGACGAATAGCGTCAAGTCAAGGATCAAACAACAGGCTTTGCCTGGGTTTGATCCTGGGGTTCAGGGGAGGCGAGCCTCCAGCTAGCTTTGGGAGCGTTTTCACAGCGGACATAATGTTTATGATTTTTTCGTTTGAAAGGCCCCCGACTAAACGGAAAAGGGGTGCTTGAGAATGATGGTTTCGTCCCGTTTTGATCCGGTTGAAATGATTTCAACCTTGCACTCGGTCCACTCTTCGATTTTCTTCAAATAGCTCTGTGCGTTTTTCGGGAGCTTCCAGAATTCGCGGGTTCCTAGGGTCGATTCTCTCCAGCCCGGCAGGGTTTCGTAGACCGGTTCCACCTTTTCGAGCAGCGCTCCTTCGGTCGGCATCTCTTCCAAAACAGTCCGTTTGTAACGGTAACCGGTGCAAACCCTGATTTCGTCAAAGGTATCGAGTACATCGAGTTTGGTAATGGCAAGGCTGGCGAGGCCGTTAATCAGAACGGCATAACGGACGGCGATCACGTCAAACCATCCGCACCGCCTGGCTCTACCGGTGGTCGATCCGAACTCTTTTCCAAGTTCCCGCAGATTTTCTCCTTCTTTTCCATGGAGTTCTGTCGGGAATGGACCACTCCCAACCCGTGTGGAGTAGGCCTTGGCAACGCCGAGAACCTTGTTGATGTCGGTTGGCCCGATCCCGGCGCCGGTGCAGGCGCCTCCGGCAATCGCGCTTGAGGAGGTGACAAACGGGTAGGTGCCATGATCAATATCGAGGTGGGTTCCCTGCGCCCCTTCAAAAAGGATATTCTGCTTTTTCCGGATCGCCTGATGGATTAAAAGATAGGTGTCGGAAGCATGCGGGGCGATCTGATGGGCATAGTCGCCATATTCTTTCAACAAAGGCTCTAGGTCAAAACCCTTTGATTTATAGAGATGTTCCAGAAAAAAGTTCATTTCGGCCAGATTGACTTTCAGCTTTTCCCTGAACCGTTCCGCATCGAGCAGGTCTGAGATCCGGAGCCCGATTCTGGCCACCTTGTCGGCGTAGCTGGGGCCGATACCGCGTCCGGTAGTCCCGATTTTTCGAGTCCCTTTCTGGTTTTCAGCGGCCCGGTCGATTGCGCGGTGATAGGGCATGATCAGGTGGGCGCTTTTGCTGACCCAGAGGTTGTCTCCGATTTCCACTCCTTTTTTAATCAATGTATTCTTTTCTTCAATGAAAGCGGCAGGATCAAAAACAACGCCGTTGCCGATGATACAGGTCTTGCCTTTATGGAGAATGCCGGACGGGATTAGATGGAGAACGAAGGTCTCCTGGCCGACGATGACGGTATGTCCGGCATTATGGCCGCCGGCATAACGGACAATCATGTCGGCTTTCTCGGATAAGATATCAACGATCTTCCCTTTTCCTTCATCGCCCCATTGGGCGCCTACCACTACCAGTGTCGACATGGTCCAAACCTTTGCGGAAACGTTGCTAAACGAAAAAAAAGCCCTGATCAAGGATCAGAGCGTAGATGTGAAAATATTAGACTTTTACGCAATTTTTGTCAACGAAATCTATGAAAATTCATGCATTTAAAACAAATCTATTAAATTGACCGCTTGACCTTCTGGCATGATCTTTGTTACACTTGATAAAAATTTTTGCTAAAGATTTATCCCTTGTTTATGAAATAATTTTCGAAATGAAAACAAGAGCTTAGGTGTAAAGTTTCTTAACCGGTTGAAGGTGAATCTTTGAAAGAAGAAGAAAAAGTCAGCGATAAAGTAATTGAGACCGGCCTTACCTTTGATGATGTCTTGTTGGTTCCCGCCTATAGCAATGTGCTTCCCAAGGATGCCGATACTGCCACTCATTTGACCGAGAATATTTCTCTGAATATTCCGATCGTCAGTTCGGCGATGGATACGGTGACCGAATCCCGCCTCGCGATCGCGCTCGCGCGGGAAGGGGGACTCGGGATAATTCACCGGGCCTTTTCCATCAAGGAACAGGCCACGCAGGTAGAACAGGTCAAGAAATCAGAAAGCGGAATGATCATCGATCCGATCACCATCGCTCCTGAACAGAAGCTGGGCGACGTTGTGGCACTGATGAATCAGCATCATATTTCCGGTGTTCCCGTTGTTCAGGGCAATCGCCTGGTCGGGATTATTACAAACAGGGATATCCGGTTTGAAAAGAAGATGAACCAGAAGGTCTCGGAAGTGATGACCAAGGAGAATTTAATCACGGTTCCGGAAGGGACGACCCTTGAGGAGTCCCGCGAGATTCTCCAGAAAAACCGGATTGAGAAGCTCCCCGTCGTCAATAAAAAGGGGGAGCTCAAAGGTCTGATCACGATCAAGGATATTGAAAAACAGATCGCCTATCCGAACGCCTGCAAAGACAAGCTCGGAAGGCTCCGGGCAGGCGCAGCCGTTGGCGTAGGCCGGGATTCGATGGAGCGGGTAGACGCCCTGGTCAAGGTGGGCGTCGATGTGATCATCGTCGATACGGCCCATGGACACGCGCAGTCTGTTCTCGATACGGTCAAGGCGGTCCGGAGAAAGTATGCCAAACTCGAGATTATCGGCGGAAATGTGGCGACCGGAGAAGCGGCGCAAGCCCTGATTAAAGCAGGGGTCAACGCGGTTAAGGTAGGGGTCGGTCCGGGATCGATCTGCACGACCCGGATTGTAGCGGGCGCGGGGGTTCCCCAAATTACCGCGATTATGAACGCGGTGTCGGTAGCGTCGAAAGCCAAGATTCCAGTCATCGCCGACGGCGGGATCAAATTTTCGGGAGATATCACCAAGGCGATTGCCGCAGGGGCCCATAGTGTCATGATCGGCGGGATGTTCGCGGGAACCGAAGAGTCTCCGGGCGAAACCATTATCTTCCAGGGGAGGAGCTATAAGGTCTACCGCGGAATGGGATCGCTGGGAGCGATGGAGCGAGGGGGCCGGGATCGCTATTTCCAGGAAAACCAGCCTGAAAGCAAGCTTGTACCGGAAGGAATCGAGGGGAGGGTCGCTTACAAAGGATCGCTCTCGGCAATTGTCTATCAGTTAGTAGGGGGGCTCAGGGCCGGAATGGGGTATTGCGGTTGCGGATCAATCGAGGCGCTGAGAAAAAATGGGAAGTTCATCCGTCTAACAACCGCCGGTTTGCGGGAAAGCCACGCGCACGATGTCATTATCACAAAAGAGGCGCCCAATTACCGCAGGGAGTGGGGAGACTAATGCAGGACAAAGAAAGAATCCTGGTACTTGATTTTGGTTCTCAGTATACCCAGCTGATCGCGAGGCGGGTAAGAGAAAACAATGTTTATTGTGAAATCTTCCCTTTTAACGCGCCCTACCAGAGAATCAAGGAGTTTCAGCCCAAGGGGATCATTCTCTCGGGCGGTCCCGCCTCGGTCTATCAGGCAAAAGCCCCTACCTGCGACAAGCGGGTCTTTGAAATGAAGGTCCCGGTTCTCGGGATCTGCTACGGCATGCAATTGATGAGCAAAATGCTGGGAGGAGACGTTTCCAGGTCCGACCGGCGGGAGTTTGGAAAAGCCGACATGTTCATCGACGACAGTTCGGACCTTTTCAAGGATATTACCACCTATACCCTCTCCTCGGTGATTACGGTCTGGATGAGCCACGGGGACAGAATCGACAAGATGCCGGCCGGTTTTATCAAGTCGGGCCATACGGAAAACGCGCCGATTGCCGCGATGAAAGACGCCCGGCGGAGATATTACGGAATCCAGTTCCACCCGGAGGTGGTCCATACCCCGATGGGGATGAAGATCATCCAGAACTTTGTTCATGGCGTCTGTCAGGCCCTTCCGACCTGGACCATTACGTCCTTCAAGCAGAAGGCGATCCAGGAGATCAAGTCAAAAGTAGGGAACGACCATGTGATCTGCGCCCTCAGCGGCGGCGTCGATTCCACGGTGGCGGCCTCTCTCGTTCAACAGGCGATCGGGGGCCAGTTGACCTGCATCTTCGTCAACAACGGCCTCTTGCGCAAAGACGAAGCGGAACATGTGGTCGATATGT
>DATNMI010000255.1:0-2844 GCA_035602375.1 Nitrospiria bacterium
AAAAGGGCCAGATCCTCTTTACCTATCTTCACCTTGCTTCCGATCCTGGGTTGGCGGCTGCGTTATTAAAGACCGGGATTACCGGGATCGCCTATGAGACGGTTCAGCTTCAAAGCGGTGCGCTCCCCCTTCTTCTTCCGATGAGCGAGATTGCCGGAAGACTGTCGGTTCAGGCCGGGGCCTTTTATCTCCAGAAACCGAACGGCGGAAAGGGAATTCTTCTTTCCGGTCTTGCGGGGGCCGCCCGCGGACATGTCGTCATTCTAGGAGGAGGAAATGTCGGCTCCAACGCCGCCCGGATCGCGATCGGGCTGGGCGCCCGCGTCACTGTTCTTGATTCCCGGGCGGAACCTCTCCGTAGACTGGAAAACGAGTTTTCCGGAAAGATCGAAACCCTCTTTGCCTATCCCGACGCCTTGAGAGAATCCGTGCAGAAGGCCGATCTTTTAATCGGCGCGGCTCTCGTTCCGGGAGCAAAAGCTCCGTTTCTTGTCAGCCGAAAGATGATCGCGGCCATGGAAAAGGGGTCGGTGGCGGTTGACGTTTCCGTCGATCAGGGAGGCTGTTTCGAGACCACCCGCCCAACGACCCATGAAAATCCTGTGTACGAACTGGAAGGGGTCGTCCATTACGCGGTGACCAATATGCCGGGGGCGGTCCCCAAGACCTCCACGCTGGCCTTGACCAATGCCACCCTTCCCTATATGATGGCCATAGCAGATGTCGGGGTGGCAAGTGCGGCCAAGGCTGACCCCTCCCTCTTAAAAGGGATCAATTTCAGCCGGGGCAAGGTGAACCATCCTGCCGTCGCGGAAGCATTGGCAATGCCGTGCGAAAGTTTTGTCTAACGCCTCTTTTCCCCGAAGGAGCGGCCATTCCATCTCTTTTTGGTTACCCCGGGGGCCTGAAACCGGGACAGATCAAGCGGCTCACGCAACTCTACCGGCGCAAGAACCTCCCTTCTCAATTCGTATCTCCGGAAATTGCCAGAACCCTCACTGAAATTTCTCTTGAAACCCGGCGTCAGGTCGGCCTTTTGATTTCACGGCTCGGAATCATCGAGGCGGTGATCGTCGGCGACGAGAAAGAGATTCTGATCCCCGACCTTTCGGCCTGGCGCCTTGGCCGGTCGCGCCTTCGAGGACTCCGCTGCGTTCATACGCACCTCCGGCATGAGCAGCTCTCCCAGGACGACCTGACCGACTTGGCGATTCTCAGACTCGACCTGATGGCGTCCATAGAAGTTCTTGAAACAGGCCTTCCTGGAAACGTTTCAATGTCCTGGCTCGCGCCTCCGGGAAAAGAAGTAGCGGCTTATGAAGTCCGGTCTCCTCTGCCGTTCCACGAGGTCGACCTGGTCTGCGATCAGTTTATCGCTTCCCTTGAAAAAAAACTGGGCGAAACAGGCGAAACGGTCAATATCAGGGATACACGCGAGCGGGCCATTCTCGTGTCTGTTTCAACCGGGCCGAGACCTGAACAGGAAGATTCGATGGAGGAGCTGAAAGAGCTGGCCCGCTCCGACAATGTGGTGGTCCTCGATTCGGTCATGCAAAGACCGAAGTCGATTCACCCTAAATATCTTCTCGGTTCCGGAAAACTCAAAGAGACGGTCATTCGGGCCCTCCAGGCGGGCGCATCGCTTCTGATATTTGATCAACCCCTCTCTCCCGGTCAGGCAAAAGCGATCGGAGAGATCTCCGATATGAAGGTGATCGACCGGAACCAGTTAATTCTTGATATTTTCGCCCAGCGGGCCAACAGCCGGGAGGGAAAGGTACAAGTGGAGCTGGCCCAGTTAAAATACCTGCTTCCAAAACTATCGGAGCGGAGCACCGACCTTTCAAGGTTGACCGGAGGAATCGGGGGAAGAGGTCCGGGAGAGACCCGTCTGGAAATTGACCGGCGCAGGGTTCGGGAAAAGATCGGCCGGCTGGAAAAGGAACTCCTCTCCCTCTCCCGCGGCCGCGAACAGCGGCGGGTCAGGCGGCGGAGCGGAGATATTCCGATCCTCTCCATCGTTGGGTATACCAATGTCGGAAAATCCACCCTGCTGAACGTCCTGACCCGCAGCGAGGTCCGGGTGGAAAATCTCCTTTTTGCGACTCTCGACACCGCTTCGCGCCGGCTCCGCTTTCCAAAAGAGCGGGAGGCCATTATTACCGACACGGTCGGATTTATCCGGGACCTTCCCCGCGACCTCTTTGCCGCCTTTGCCGCGACGTTCGATGAGCTTCAGGATTCTGATTTTTTACTCCATGTCGCCGATATTTCCAATCCTCGCCTCCTCCAGCAGATTCAGGCGGTTGAAGATATCCTGACAAAGCTCCACCTCGATAAAAAGCCGAAACTGTTGATTTTAAACAAGACAGATCTTCTCGACCCTGAAACCGCTCAAAATATCGCCGCCCGGCTAAACGGTATCCCCGTTTCGGCCCTCGATCCTGAAAGCGTCAAAACCCTGGTAACGATCCTGGAAGAAAAAAGTTTTCAATAACGGAACTTTTCATTTCAGAACAGGTTAAAATGCGGCGCTAAAAATTAGCTTCACGAGAAGATAAAGGTCAGGAAAACCCGCTAAGAGGTCTTTTTTTGCAATAACGAGTATGTTATAGTGTTTTCATGGTTTTCTTGAAAAAATCCCGCATTTTCCTCTTTATTGTTGTTTTTTTTCTCGCGGCTTCTCTTCCTTTCTACGGGGCTGGAGAGGAGAAGAGCACCATCGGGACTTCCCGCATCGATATCCTCTCTCCGAAACCGGGAGAGGTGATTCCCGAAGGAACCGAGGTTCTGCTTGAATACAAACTGGTTATGGGCTTAAGGGACAACGGCGACCATGTCCAT
>DATNMI010000277.1:0-2117 GCA_035602375.1 Nitrospiria bacterium
CAAAAAGCCACGAGGACAAAAATCAGGTCGTAAATGCCTAACAGCCAGATCCAGTGGCCATACAAGGCTAAAGGGTCTCCGGACATGGCCCCCCGCGTGGCTTCTACAGCGCCAATAAATACCGGAACAGCCAGGGGGAGGAGAAGAACAGGAAACATGACTTCCCTGGCCCGAACCTGAACGGTCAGGGCCGAAAAAAGGGTCCCCAGCGTCGAGAGGCCTATCGTCGCAAATAAAAATATTAACAGAAGCACAGGGAGTTTATCAAGAATTTCGAGGTTAAAGAAGACAATAAAGAGGGGTAAAAGGATAATTTCGGCCATCAGCATGAAAAACACGTTTCCCGCAAGTTTCCCAAGATAGATTGCGCCTTTCGGAACCGGCGCCATCTGAAGGTATTCCATGCAGTCGTTATGCACTTCCGTCAGGAATGATTTTCCCAATCCGATAATTCCCGTAAAGCCAAACGCCACCCATATAATTCCCGGCATCAGATCCAGAGTGGTTTTGGCATCCATGGAAAAACTGAAACTGAAAATCAGGATGACCGCCAGCGCGAAAAAGAGCATGGAGGAGATATTTTCCCTGTTCCGTATTTCGCTCAGAATGTCCTTGTAAAAAATAGACCGGATGACGTTAAAAAATCGCATCAGTTCCCGCCAGTTTCTCCAGGGGCAGATCCTGAAGCGCCCCGTTGATAAGAATGGACGCCCGGTCCGCCACCTCCGCCGCGCGATACCGCTCGTGGGTCGTCATGAAAACCGTTGTTCCGTTCCGGGTCATTTCCCGGATGCACCCATTCAGCATGCCGACCCCTTTTTCATCGAGAGACGCGTACCCTTCATCCATAAGGAGGATTTTTGGATTGATCAGGAGGGCCTTGGCGATCGAAAGCCTCTTTTTCATCCCGGCGGAAAGATATCGGCTTTTTAAATTTCCGAATGCGCCGATTCCCACCCGGTCGAGGGATGATTTTATTTTCTGGGGAGAAATGTCAGCGCCCCTTACGGAAAGGGTAAAATGAAGGTTTTCAATCGCGGTCAGGTCGTCGTAGAGATAAGAGCCGTGGCTGATCAGGAAGAGGCTTTCCCTGATTTTCGCTTTGTCTCTGACGCCATCCATTCCCAGGAGCTCAAACGAGCCTTCGGTAGGTCTTAAAAGCGTGGCCAGTATTCGGAGAAGCGTGGTCTTTCCGGCTCCATTGGGTCCGAAGAGCGCAAAACAGGTCCCCTCCCTGATTTCAAAGGAAAGTTTGACCAGTACGCGGAAATGAAGATAGTTCTTCGAAAGGTTGTCTGCTTTAATCGACATTTCAGGAAGGGACGGAATTCTTTTCCCTTAAGAGTTTCAGGTCCGACGCCACCATCATTTTAATCAGTTGCTCGAATGAAACCTCGTGGTTCCAGCGGAGGTTCTTTACGGCCTTGGAAGGGTCGCCGATCAGGAGATCGACTTCCGCAGGGCGGAACAGGTTGGGATCAATAGACACATAGTCTTCCCATTTTAACCCGACGGTCTCAAAAGCCACCTGAACAAGTTCCTTGATGGAATGGGTTTTCCCGGTTGCAATGACGTAATCATCCGGTTGGTCCTGTTGAAGCATCAGCCACATGGCCTTGACATAATCTCCCGCGAACCCCCAGTCCCGTTTGGCGTCAAGATTTCCGAGCTTGAGATCTTTCTCGAGTCCGAGCTTGATTTTGGCGACCCCCATGGAAACCTTCCGGGTGACGAATTCAAGTCCCCGTCTTGGTGATTCATGATTGAAAAGGATGCCGGAACAGGCAAAGAGGTTATAGCTCTCCCTGTAATTCACCGTTATATAATGACCATAGACTTTTGAAACGCCGTAGGGGCTCCGGGGATAAAAGGGCGTCGATTCACTTTGAGGGACGGTCTGGACTTTGCCGAACATTTCACTGCTGGAAGCCTGATAAAACCTGGCACCGGGCCTGATTCTCCGGACCGATTCCAGCAATCGCGTAACTCCGAGCGCATCAACGTCTCCTGTCAACAGAGGAAGGTTCCAAGAGGCCGTTACAAAAGATTGCGCCGCGAGGTTGTAAATCTCGTCGGGTTCTGATTTTCGCACCGCTTCATCGAGGGATGAAGCGTCG
>DATNMI010000303.1:0-1884 GCA_035602375.1 Nitrospiria bacterium
CCCGGGGGTTGCATCGGCATGGCCCTGGTCGTGGGATATGTACTATCAGCCATCTCATCGGGCGCAAAAGGCGCCGGCTTTTCCTAAACCTGAAGGAACAGTTCCTAATACTGGAAACCCTTTTTTTGCAAAAAACAAACAGGAGGCCGATGCGCTGAAAAATCCCATGGCTCCAACCGGAGAGTCGATCAATCGGGGAAAAAAGAGGTTTGAAACCTTTTGTGAAGTGTGTCACGGGCCGGGAGGAAAAGGAGATGGCCCGGTTGGAAAGAAATTCGTCCGCCCGACAGATTTGACCCTCCCCTATATCCAGAAAAAAACAGACGGGTATATTTTCTATACTATCGAGCATGGCGGATTATTCATCATGCCGCCTTACGGAGACTCAATTCCCCCTGAAGACCGGTGGCATATTATCAATTATATAAAATACGTGTTGGGGGGAGGAGCGGAAACCGTCCAAGGGTCGAAACAAAAATAATCAGAGATCATGAGAGGCAGCCGTTGCAAAACCATATGACAAATAGTCGTTTGTTTTATCTATTTCTTTTCACCTTTTTTTTTGCCGGGCTCTTTTTATTGAGTTATTTTCTATTTGGTTCCCCGGAGCATAAGCTGTTATGGCCCTTGTTGACCGTCAATTATCTTTTCTTCGCGGGGATTACGCAAACCGGAATCGTTTTTTCAGCCATCATGAGGGTATCAAAAGCCCAGTGGAGCAGGTCTTTCTGCAAAGTGGGAGAGGTTCTTACTCTTTCGACCTTTCCCGCCGTAATCGTCTTCTTTTGCCTCATTTATTTTGAGGGTTTTAGCGATCTCTATTTCTGGACCACTTCTGGCGGGAAAGGGGGAGAATCCCCTAGTCTCTGGCATAGCAGGGGAATACTCCTCTGGAAAAATATCATCTCGCTCTTTTTTTTCTACCTTTTGAGTTTAATTTATTTCCGGACCCATTGTAAATTTGAGAAGGAAGCCTCTTCCCGGGACAAAATTGAACCGGGATCAAACGTTTTATCCGCGTTGGTTATGATGTCTTATGTCGTGGCGAATACCAACACGGCATGGGATTTCGGCATGACCCTCATCCCCCACTGGGAAAGTTCTATCTTCCCAATTTATTACTGGGTGGGGAATCTTCTTGCCGGGTCGGCCTTCCTTTTTTTGCTTACTGGCTATTTTATTGCGGGATCACAAAGGGTGGAGCCCGCCAGGAAGATTCGTGATTCAATGGGTAAGCTATTGCTGGGCTTTACCCTTTTATGGGTCTATATGTTTTGGTCTCAAGCCATCCGGATTTGGTACGGTAATCTTTCACATCTTACCGAACCATTAAATAAGAGGATAAGCGGGAATTTTGGAAATATTTTTATCCTGATGTTTCTCTTTGTGGCGCTGATCCCGTTTTTCGGTCTTATTTTCAGGAAAATCAAGCTTTCTGTGATGGGACTATCGGTGATCGCTTTCTTAAGTTGCACCGGTATCTGGCTGAATTGTTTCTTAATTGTCATGCCGGAGTTTTCAGACGGCGGGAATTTATTGACAATGACCTGGAACGCCCTCTCTCTCGCCTTAACGGGAATCTCGTTCGTCCTTTTTTCAATGGCAGTATTCTTTAAATGGTTTCCCGCGGTCAACTGGATCCCTCGAACCTTCCCAGGGCCTGTAGATAAATGAAAAAACTCTTTCTCTATATTTTGATAGCGACGGCCGGATTTGGAATCGGCTACGAAATAAAAGATATGGCTTATTCCGAAGGACCCGTTCAACCGATTGATTTCAGCCACAAAATTCATGCCGGGGACAATAAAATCCCCTGTCAGTTTTGTCATGTTTACGCGGAGAGAGCGAGAGTTTCAGGGGCGCCTACGGTTCAAAGGTGCATGG
>DATNMI010000321.1:0-1488 GCA_035602375.1 Nitrospiria bacterium
AGTTTGTGGTTCCGGCGCATAAAACGACCACGGGGTTCCGTGGTCAGCGAACAATGTGAGCGAGAGGGGGAGGCTCCAGAAGGCTCAGCCTTTGGAGGGGGCGACGCGAGCCCCTTTTAATATGATCCGTCCCAGAAAAAAAACAAGAGAGATTAATGTCGGCGGGGTCAAAATAGGGGGGACTGCCCCTGTTTCGGTCCAGTCGATGACAACGACCAGTACCGATGATGTCGCGGCGACCGTCGCCCAGATAAAAACGCTGGAAGAAGCGGGTTGCGAGATCATACGGGTTGCCGTACCCGACCATTCTTCCGCGCTCTCCCTTTCAAAAATCAGGAAGCAAATCAAGATCCCCCTCATCGCAGATATCCATTTTGATTATCAGCTGGGATTGATTGCTTTAGAGGAAGGGGTCGACTGCCTCCGGATGAATCCCGGAAATATCGGCGTACGGCCGAAGCTTGAAAAACTGGTCTTGTCGGCCAGGGAGAAAAAGATTCCGATGCGGGTCGGCATTAACGCCGGTTCCCTTGAAAAAGACCTCCTTGAAAAATACGGGTATCCGACCGCGGAAGCGATGGTAGAGTCTGCTTTCAGGGCGATTGCGATCCTGGAGGAAATGGAGTATTACGATTTTAAAGTTTCCCTGAAGGCCTCCCATGTCACTTTGGCCGTAGAGGCCTATCGCCTCTTTTCAGCGAAATCGGATTATCCACTCCACCTTGGAATTACCGAGGCGGGGACCCTTTTCTCCGGGTCGATCAAATCTTCCCTTGGGCTTGGAATATTGCTTTCCGAGGGGATCGGCGATACTCTCCGGGTCTCACTTGCAGCCGATCCGGTGGAGGAGGTCAAGACAGGATATGAGATTCTCAAGGCCCTGGAGCTCCGCCACCGGGGGATTAACGTCATCGCCTGTCCTACCTGCGGCCGGCTGGAAATTGATGTCATTAAACTGGCCAATGAAGTTGAAAAGAGGCTCGGCAATTTAAAAACCCCCCTGAACATCTCCATTCTCGGATGCGTGGTCAATGGCATCGGCGAAGGGATGGAAGCCGACTTGGGGATCGCGGGGGGAAGAGATTCCGGGATTCTTTTCAGAAAAGGGGAGATCATCCGGAAGGTCCGTTCGGAAGAGATCTTCGATGTTCTGGTCGAGGAAGCGATTCATCTGGCGCGGGAACGGGGAGAGGCGGTTTAGAAAGAAGATATGGCTGATTTCTTTACGAAAGTCCTGATTCCCACCATGAGAAATGATCCGTCCGAGGCCGAAGTTCTCAGCCACAAACTGATGCTCCGGGGGGGCATGATCCGGAAGCTCGCCGCCGGAATTTATAACTACCTGCCGCTTGGACTCCGGGTTATCCGAAAGGTTGAAGCGATTGTCCGCGAAGAAATGAACCGCGTCGGATCCCAGGAACTGCTGATGCCGGCCGTTCTTCCAGCCGAGCTTTGGAAGGAGACCGGACGTTGGGATTTTTATGGCAA
>DATNMI010000343.1:0-4922 GCA_035602375.1 Nitrospiria bacterium
ATTTCGGAACATGGCGAGTCTGGGCGGGTTTCCAGCCGGGTCTTATATCGAGTTTCTCACCCCCGGCATTCTCGTGATGACCGTTCTATTCGGTTCTTCCTGGTCCGGGGTCAGTCTTTTGAGAGAGATTAATTTTGGAACGGTGAACAAAGTGCTGGTCACTCCGGTGAACCGGATCTCGATCGTCCTGTCGCGGGTCCTTCATTCCGCGGCAACGGTGCTTTTGCAGATCCTGATTATTTTTGGCTTGGCCCGCCTGATGGGCGCGAAAGTCCAGGGGGGGGTAGCGGGTTTTTTGATTGTTGTGCTGGCGATCCTCTTTTTGGCAGTCGGGTTTGCCGCCCTTTCAAACGGGTTTGCGATGAGCTTGAAACGGGAAGAGCCTCTGGTCGTGGTTGGAAACATGATGACCCTCCCCTTGATGTTTTTTTCCTCCGCATTTGTTCCCCAGGCGATGATGCCCGATTGGATCAGGAACCTATCAGTGCTTAATCCCGTCAGTTACTCTGTGGACGCGGTACGGCTGGGGTTAAGCGGGAATTACGGAGCTCCATTTTACGTGAGTTTTATTTTGGTGGTAGTTTTTTCGATAGCTTCCCTGGCCTGGGCGACCAGGACTTTTGTCCGGCAACAGGAAGATTGACAGACAGGTGAGAAGGCGGTGACTGAGAGGATCAGGGAAAAAAATAAAAAGGTCACTACCCTGGTTTTTTTCAGGCATGGGAAAACCGCATTCCCGGAGGAGAGGTTTTACAGCCGTACGGATGACCCTCCTCTAAATGGAGAGGGAAAGGCGCAGGCCGAACGCCTTGGAAGATGGGTAAAAAAAGGCGCGTTTAGCGTTCTCTACGGTTCGCCACTCCGGCGAACGCTGGAAACCGCAGAGGCGATTTCGGCGGGAACCGGCCTTACCATTATCCGGAATCCGGGCTTGCAGGAGCGGACGATGGGGGAATGGGACGGATTGACCCCCAACGAGGCGCGGGAGAAGCATCCGGAGGCGTTCCGGAGATGGAAAGAGGATCCGATCCATTTTGCCCCTCCGGGAGGGGAATCGTGGGTCGATTTTTCGGCCCGGGTCGACAGAACGGTGCGTGAAATGATCGCTTCGCATCCGGAAGAAAGGGTCGCCGTCGTGGCCCATGTCGGTCCGATCCGGGTTTTAGTCAGCCGGGCGCTGGAAATACCGGATGAAAACAATCGGAGGATTGTGTTAGGATATGGTTCCGCTACCCGGATTGATTATACCTCGCAAGGGGGAAATCTGACTTATCTGGGGGTTATCCCGTTTGATCAGGAGCCTTAAAAGAGGGTGAAAAGTAAAAAGGTAAAAAGTAAAAAGTTTGTCATTCCCGTGAGAACGGGCGTGACGAACTTTGGCATTCACTTTTCACTTTTAACTTATTACTATTAATCAGCAATTAAACGAAGGAGGATTCACAATGTGTAATACCCATTCTCACGGCGGTGCCCACGGCGTCCGGTCTGATGAAGAAAAAGTCTGTGCGGATTTAAGAGATGATCTCGTTGAAAAGTTAAAGAGCATTACCAAGATCGAAGCTCAGCTTCCGATCATCGAGGAAGAAGAATTCGCTATGGCGAATGAAGTCTGTGCGGTCCTCCGCCAGATTGTGCGGGAAGAAAAACGGCATGCCGCCGCCCTGATGAAGATGATCAACAAGATCGATGAGACCCAGTCTGAAATGTTCCTCACCGGCCTTCAGATTGAAGAAGGCCATGACCATGACGAACATGATCATAGCCATGATGAGCATGAACATTCCGAACATGGACATTCCCACTAAGAAGCTCGACGCTCACTCAAGTCTGAGAGCTCAAGGCAAACCAGGATTGGTTTGCCTTGAGCCGCGAGCTTTCCGCTTGAATAACGGAGAAAAATAATGGCCCAAACAAAAAAAGGGAAGAAAACCGTTTCGTCCAGAGGCGCCGGGAAGGCCGCTTCGCTCGATCCTATGACAGTGGCCAGGATGAGTTCGGCCTACTGGACATCAAAAGTCATTCATACCGCAGCCCGTCTTGATGTTTTCAACCATCTGGCTTCCGGTCCAAAAACAGCGGCTGACCTGGCCGAGGTCTGTGAAGCGGATACCAGAGGTCTTGACATCCTTCTGATCTCGTGCGTCGCGCTCGGACTTCTTGACCGGAGTCCGTCGGGGTTATACAAGAACAGCCCGCTCGCCAAAAAGTTTCTCGTGAAAACAAGTTCGACCTACCAAGGGGGAATTCCAACGATGTTCGAAGAATGGTATCCCACCTGGGGCCGGCTGTACGATGCGGTTGTGACCGGGAAACCGGTGGTTGAAAAGCCGCACGAGCAGGGGGATGAGTCGACCAGGGCCTACATCATGGGGATGCACTACCGGGGGCTGGCCCAAGCCCGTCTTTTGGCCAAGAGAATCTCGTTAAAGGGGCGAAAACAGTTCTTTGACGTTGCCGGGGGGCCCGGCGTATTTACCATTTTTATGTGCCTTGCCAATAAAAATCTCAGTGGAATTGTTTTTGATACCCCTCAGACCCTGAAGATTACCCGCGAGATTATCCAGAACTATAAGATCGGCGACCGGGTCACGACAAGAGAAGGGGATTATTTTCGGGATGATTTCGGGACCGGAAACGATGTGGTCCTCCTTTCGTCCATGCTGAACCAGGAATCTCCCGAGATGGTGAAAACCATCATGAAAAAAGGGTATCAATCGATGGAAAAAGGCGGTTTGATCCTTGTTCAGGACCAGATGCTCAATGCCCGGAAAACAGGGCCCCTTCTATCGGCGTTGATCGGAGTCAATCAGCTCCTTCATACCCCCGGAGGCGCCGCCCACTCTGAAAAAGAGGTGGCTGAATGGATGAAGGGAGTTGGATTTACAAAGGTGATGCGTGTCGATCTGAAGGAACCGAGTCCCTTTACGGTGTTAACAGGAATTAAATAGCGTACAGCTCGAAGCTCAAGGCTCAAAGTTAATTATTCTACTTCGAGCGACGAGCTTCCAGCTTTGAGCTATTTTAAGGAGTTTCAATGAAAAAACTATTTTCTCTCTTTTTGCTTTTCACTTTTTACCTTTTGCCCCAGCCCTCTTTTGCAATTGACGGCCTGGAGATCATGAAGAAAAAGAACGAAGCCTACCTCTCTAAAGACCAGACTGCTACCGTTACGCTTCGTCTCTTTACCAAAGACGGCGATGAAAAAAAAATTACCACCAGGCGATACTGGAAGAATTACGCCGGCGCCGATGGCGTGGCCACCAAGACCCTCTTTTTCACGGAATTCCCCCCTGATTCAAAAGGAACCGGTTTTCTGATTTGGGACTACACAGAGGCGGGAAAAGTCAATAATCTCTGGCTATACCTCCCCTCTCTCCGCCAGGTCCGCCAGGTCTCTTCCCGCGGCCAGGATGACGCGTTCATGGGCTCAGATCTTACCTTTGGCGATATGGGGCAACGCCGGCTCGAGGAGGACGACCACCATCTTTTGAAAGAAGAGTCCTGCGGCGAGGGTTTGGGCGATTGTTATGTGGTGGAATCTGTCGCGAAAGACAAGGCGGGGGTCTACAGCAAAAAGATCCAATGGATTGCCAAGAAAGACTTTATCGCGATGAAGATCGCGTATTATGACCAGAAAGGGGATCTGCTGAAGACCCAGAAAATCAACTGGCAGGACCTCGCCGGGTACAAGGTTTTTAAAACCACCGAAGTGTCTAATGTGCAGACCCAGCATAAGACCATTTTTGAGATATCGGACGTCAAAATCAACACGGGACTTAAAGACGACCTTTTCACCGAAAGAACTTTAAAAACGGGAGTCCGGTAAGCGATTCCGTCCGGAAGAAGGACGGGGATTGACCGGTCGCCGCGCTCCAGGAGCTTATGAGTAGAGAACCCCGGTTTTCCGTCCGAAACCGCGCGGCAGGAGTTTTTTTACTCATCGTCCTGTTCTTTTTTTCGGAGGGGATCGTCCAGATCGCCAGCGGCGAAGAAAACGGTTCCCGGTTTCCCCGGCTGGAGGTTTCCGGGTATTACCAGACTGAACTTGCTTACCGGTATCTCCAGAATGCCGCCTTTTCAAAGTTTCTCCATCTTTTTCAGATGGAACTCCGGTCGGAGATATCCGATTCATTACGAATCACAGCTATCGGACGGGCAACTTACAACGCGATTTACGGCCTGGAAAGTTTTCAGGACGTCAACCCGCTCAGGACGGAATTTAACCGGACGCCTGCTGAAATTGCGGCCTTTTTGCCTCAACGGGTTACATCCGAACTTCGGGAATTCTATGCTGACGCGAATTTCCACGCCGCCGATTTCCGGGTCGGGAAACAGATTGTCCGTTGGGGGATCATCGAGGGGTTCCGGATCACCGATGAGGTCAACCCGCTCGATTTCGGGGAATTTATTCTAAGGGAGGTGGGAGACAGGTATATCCCTCTCTGGATGGTCAAGAGCGACGTCTACATGAGCAACATGAGCCTCGAAATTCTTTTTATCCCGGATCTGACCTTTCATCAGCCAGCTCAACCGGGAACCGAATGGGAGGAGTTTCAGATTCCCCCCGGCACGCAAAACCCTTCCAATACCCCTGAAAACTGGGAATGGGGATTAAGACTTTCCAAAAATATCAGAGGCTGGGATTCAGCCGTGAGTTACCTTTATGCCTGGGACGATTTTCCGGCGGCATTCCGGACCTCTTTCGCGACCGGGGTGACCACTCCGTTCACCCCGCACTATACCCGCACCCACAGCTTAGGGTTTAACACCTCCAGGAATATCGAAGGCGCAGTTGTGGGAGTGGAAGCTGACTATGTTCTTGGAAAATATTTTGAAACCGGGGTGGATACCAACGGGAACGGGGTTCTCGATTCCGGAGACGCGTTCAGCGAGGTTTCCAAAGACTATTTAAAATATGGGCT